>SVRF01000080.1 GCA_015064945.1 Oscillospiraceae bacterium
TATCGGCAAATTAACTGCAGAACCAACAAAACAAGCAGTATAACAGGAAAGGACGGACAGCCTAAACTGTCCGTCCTACTCCAGGACACCGCCTTACGCTAAAACATCCTTATGAGAAGTAGCGTAATGCAAGTGCTTTTTTCTGGTGGGGGCTACAGGACTCGAACCTGTGACCCCCTGCTTGTAAGGCAGGTGCTCTAACCAACTGAGCTAAGCCCCCGTGTTCGACTTGTAAAGTATATCACAAGTCTTTTTGTTTGTCAATACCTAATTGAAATAAAAATTAGAAATTATTTTATCAAAATCTGCGTTTACGCTTTCGAAATCCTTTTCGTTGGCAGTGAGGGTGATAATATACGCGGAATATCCGCCTACAGCCACTACCTGAACAAAGTGGTATGTGCTTCCGTCCACCTTGGCGGTGTAGTGGTATTTGCCTGCGGTGTTGCCGTCTACCTTAATTTCTTCGGACTTTACAGCCTTGTATTCCTTAAGCTCGTCGGAAAGTCTTTCTTCGTATGTTTTCCAGTAATCCTTGTAATTCTGGGCGTCGGTACCGTATTTGGTAACGGAAAGGCTGGCGTAGGTGCTGACCATTGAAGAAGAGGAGGTATCCTTTAAAAGAGAAAGCATACCGTCGTTTCTGTCCACCGTCCATTCAACGGGGTGGCATAAAGCCACGTTTATAACGTCGTTCTTAACGTAAACCATTCCGTCGGGCACGGTAACGTCAGGCTTTTCGCCGCTTCCGCAAGCGCAAAGAGAAAATATCATACAAGCCGCAATAAGGGCAAAAATTATCTTTTTCATGTGTGTTCCCTCACTTTCTCTCCGTATTATATACCACCCGCCCGAAAAAGGCAATAGACTGAATGTGAATTTTTTATATTTTTAAGGGAAAAGTGCAAGAAAAACCAATTATTTATCGCAACCGTCTATGGCAGAAATATATGCTTTTATTATCTTCTCCAGATGACATAATTTTGAAGACGGGCACTTGCGAAGTAAAGCGGAGATCGTGTTATCGAGAGGATCTTTATTAACGCCGAAAAGAATGTAATCTGTAGAAAGTGACAAAACGTCGGCGATGTTACACAAGGTGTTTACAGACATGCCTTTTATTCCCAACTCAATGTCGGAACAAAACTTCGGAGTTATATCTAATTTTTCCGCAAGCGATTCTCGCGTCATACCCAGATGCTCTCTTTGCGCCCTTATTCTTTTTCCAATGCCGATTAAGTCCATAAACCGCAACCCTCTTAAAACACAAAACATTATAAATACATTTTACCCTAAAAGTTTCGTTTTTAAATAAACACACAGGGTTGACAAAATACAACTTTAAGGGTATAATTGGTGTAACAGATGGCGTTTTGGCGGTGAAACAGTGAACAACAAAAGACGTTTGTTTACAGCGCTTAATATTTTGCTTCCGCTTATCGCGGGTGTGATAGTGTATATCTTTGTACAGAAGAACACGTATTTGGAAAATGTTTTGGTTGGATTTTTTGCAGCGGATTTTAAACCGTTGATATGGTCCGGCTGGACGTATACGTTTACAGTCTGTTGGCTGTGCGATATCTTGTGGGCGTATTCGTTGACCTTTTCTTTGTGGATGGTACTTTGTTCGTGGAAAAATGCGGTGTTGTTCAGCGCCGTTTTGGCTTTTGTTGCGGGTGCAGCTTTCGAGCTGCTTCAGCTTTTTGAGGTAATGGGCGGAACTTTTGATGTTTTTGATGTGGTTTTGGAATTAATGGCGGCGTCTTTAGCCGCTGTGGTAATAAAAAGGAGAAAGTACATATGAAAAAATTTAATTCTTTACTCTGCGTGGCGTTGGTCTTATGTTTGTTTATGGCGTTTGCTGCAGGAAGTTCATCCGATGTGTCTGTGTCTAAAGCTCCCACAGATGCCGCTTCTGTGCCCGCATCCTCGGAAAAGGAAGATGCTGTCACTCCCGGTAAATTGACTGTAAGTGCGGGAGAAACATTGACGGTAAACGACCTTAAAATAACCTACATCAAATGCGAGGAAATTACCGAATTTGACACCTTCTTCGAACCTAAAGAAGGCAATACCGTGTACTGCTTAAGCTTTAAGTTCGAAAACAATTCTTCCACAGATCATTTTGTTTGGGATCAAGACTTTGATTGTTATGCAGATAATCAGGCAGCGGAGCATTATTTATATGGGGAAAACACGCTTTCTGCAACGATTTCTCCGGGCAGAGCCGCTTCCGGCGACGTGTATTTCGAAGTTCCTGTTGATGCTACGGAAATAGAGGTTGAGTATACAACCGATTATTGGAACAACGATAAGGCAATATTTATAGTAAAATAAAATCGTTGCAATATAGTTAAATAGTAAAAGAGGGTTTTGTAAAACACAAAGCCCTCTTTGATTTTTAAAGAATTTAACAATTCCTCTTTATTTTTTAACAAATATATGTTAGAATAAAATGATAAGTTATTGCTTTTAAGGAGGCGGGAAAATGGATAAGTTCAAGCTGGTATCTCCATATACGGCGACGGGTGACCAGCCGGAGGCGATACGCGCTCTGTGCGACGGATTTGACAAGGCTACACCGACCAGACCCTTATCGGTGTTACCGGTTCGGGAAAGACCTTTACCATGGCAAACATTATTGCCGCGGCAAACCGTCCCACCCTTGTTCTTGCCCACAACAAAACTCTTGCCGCCCAGCTTTGCTCGGAATTCCGTGAATTTTTTCCCGAAAACGCG
>SVRF01000051.1 GCA_015064945.1 Oscillospiraceae bacterium
CAGGGACGCACCCCCTGACTTTTCTGCATTATATTGTATTTTTTCGTTCAAAACGAACCTCGGCTCACAGTACCTATGTACAGTTCTCGCCTCGGTTCGTCTTGTCTGCACTCTTTCTCAGCACTCTGCCAAGCTGATGACAAGTTTGTCACCAGCTTGAAACGGCGGCTAAAAGCCGCCGTTTGCTATCTCTTCCACTGCTGTCAACAAAGTATCAACGTCTTCTTCGCTGTTGCCCTTGCCGAAGCTTGCACGGACGGCACCGTATTTGCCCGTGCCCAGCGCTTCGTGAGCGAGGGGGGCGCAGTGCAGACCTCCGCGGACGTATATGCCGCGCTCTGCCAGCATAGCGGCAACCTTGTCCGAGGGTACATCCTTTACGTTAAACGCCACTACGGGGGCGTAGCCGCCGTCCCAGCCCGTAGCATATACCTTTACCCCTTTTACGGCTTTAAGTCTGCGTACTGCCTGCTGTCTAAGCTCTTCTTCCTTGCGGTTGAAATCAAGCCCCTTTACGGCGGCGGTAAGAGCGGCTATACCCGTAATGTTTGCCGTGCCTGCTTCAAGCCTTTCGGGAAGCATGGGCGGCATTTCCTTTTCCCGTGCCGCCACACCTGTGCCGCCTTCTATAATCGGCTTTATCTTTATGCCGCTTTCGGGGTTGACAATAAGCGCACCCACGCCCATGGCGCCGCCTAAGCCCTTGTGGGCAGGGATACATATAATATCTGCTTCCAAATCTGCAATATTTATGGGGATATGCCCTGCGCTTTGGGCGCAGTCCAGCACGGTGGGTATACCTTTGCGCCGTGCCTCGGTACACAGCTCCTTTACGGGCAGGCATATTCCGCAAAGGTTAGATGCGTGGCATAGCACCATAAGCCCTACGTTTTTCTTTAACAGCTTAAGCACGGTCATTGCCGTCTGTTCCCTGCTGTTAAAACAGGGCGTTACTATCTGCAAACGCTTCGGAAAAGCAGAGTAAAGGGGGCGCAGTACGGAGTTGTGCTCCAGGGCAGAGCAAAGAGCTTCTCCTTTTTTTGGGGCAAGCCCCTTTATTGCCATATTAAGTGCCGCCGTGGCACCGCTTGTAATTATCACGTTTTCGGGGGTAGAGCCGAAAAGCTCGGCCAAAGCCTCACGGCAGGCGTATACGGTTTCTGCCGCCTTCATCGCCAAGGGGTGACCGCCCCTGCCGCTGTTGCCGCAGGTGAAAAACGCTTCTTTTGCGGCTTCAAACACGGCGGCGCTTTTGGGAAAAGAGGTGGCGGCGTGGTCTAGATATACAAAGCTCATTGCTGTTACTCCTTAACCGTACCAAGGATGTTTATGCCCCTTGAACGCAAAAGCTCTGTGGCTTCTGCCGCTTTTCCGCCGTCTGCCAGCCGCAGTCCGTAGCCACAGCCCCTTACGGCGGTAACTGCAGGGGAGCGTGTAAGAGTGCTGTATATCCGTGCGTTCGATAAAATCCGTTGCGCCTTCAGTGCATAGGTTATCGAGGAAAATATAAGGGTCATTTGTCACCCGTCCTTTGCTTGGGAAGCCTCCCTTGTTTCAGTATATGCTGCGGGCATAAAAAAGCCCCAAAAAGCCGAGTTGCTTTTTGGGGCATTTGTATTGCAATTTAATCCTTGGTGTAAATAAACGGTTTGTCGCCGTTTTGACCGTGGGCGGTGCCTGCGTTGCGGTTCCAATAATCGCCGGCGTTCTTTTCGTAATAGGTGGGGTCGTTAAATATATGCTCGCCTGTTATCTTTTCAAGGGCTGTGCAGTTCCAAAACAGACCTTCGCTGAAGGCTTCGATCTTGCCGTCGAATATTACCTGCTTTAAAGCGGTACAGCCGTTAAAGGCGTATTTGCCAAGGGAAACCGTGCTTTTGGGCAGGGTTGCTTTTTCAAGCTTTGTGCAACCGGAAAACGCATAATCCGCCACAAGAACCGTTCCTTCTTTTGCCGTAAAGTCACCCTTGGTATCTTCCTTGACATCTATAAGATAGTTGTCTATATACAAAGCGCCGTTCACACGGATATCCTTGATGTTGTAATATCCTGTGCCGTAGAATGCGTCGTAACCGATGCTTTTTACGCCCTTGGTAAGACTGAAGGTCTTTGCGGCACTGCAACCGTAAAACGCACCCTTGCCTATGGAGTTAAGATTGCCCTTAAACTCAAAATCCGTTATTTTGGTGCAGCCCATAAAGGCAAAGTCGCCAACGGACTTAAGGCTTTTCGGCAGCCTTATCTCGGTTGCCTTGTTGCATTTGTAAAAGGCGTAGTTGCCTATCTCGGTGATTCCTTCGCAGATGACTATTTCTTTAACGGTCTCACCGCTTTTAAGCTTAAGCCACTCGTCAGGCTTGAGGGGATCAAAATCCTTTATCGCCCCTGTGCCGCTTACCGTAAGCACGCCGTCTTCGGAAAGCGTCCAGCTTATGTTGCTGTCCAAAAAAGTGCGCTTAACTATCAAAAGCCCCGCGCCCAGTATGGAAACCACAAGCACCACGGTAAGCACTTTTATAATAAAATCCTTATTTTTGGGGTCTGCAATATATTCTTTAAGACTGAAGCTTTTTTTCCCTTGCTTGGCACACATAAAAACAAGCCCTCCTTAAAATATGTTCCTAAGGGCAGTTTAACACACAGCCCTGCGTTTGTCAACTGTCTTAAAACCTCAAAAGCGGGCAATAATACATAAAGACGGAACATATAATTTTATAGCTTTTTTCTTTCCGAAAATTCCTTAGCAGTTCAGTGAAAAGCGGAGAGTGAAAAGAGAAAAAGTAAAAATTCCCCGAAAATAAATTTCGAGGAATTTTTGGTGACCCGTAGGGGAGTCGAACCCCTGCCTTCGCCGTGAGAGGGCGACGTCTTGACCACTTGACTAACAGGCCGTACAGCTAATATTATCACAAGTGCGGTGTTTTGTCAAGCATAAATTTTTATTTTTAGGAGGTAAAAATATGACAAGTGATAAAAAGCAGGATGCGGTAATAAATGTTTTATACTACGGTATACTTGCCGTGGCGGTATTTTGGGGCATAAGGCTGTTTTTTCGCTACCTGTTGCCGGCACTGTTTCCCTTTGCCGTAGCATATATCGTGGCGCTTATGCTTAATCCACTTATGCTGACGCTGGAAAAGCGTATAAAGCTGCCCCGTAAGCTTGGCGCTTTTTTGCTGGTTACCCTTACCGTTGCCGCTGTGTTTCTGCTGTTGTTTTTGATAATACACAGGGCGGTGGAGGAGGTGGGAAGGCTTGCGGAGATGCTTTCGGGGCTTAGCGCAGAGGACTTTTCCCCCATCAAGGACAAGGCTAACCGTTTTTTGCTTCGCCTGCCTTTTATAGACGGTGTTGAGGATCTGGAGCGCTTTTGGCAAACCACCGAGGAGCGTGCCTCGGCGGTGCTTGCGGAAAGCATACCCAATCTTAAAAGCGGCGTGGGGATGCTTACAGGCTTGTTTACGGGGCTGTTTGACCTTATCATCAGCTTTTTTGTGACGGTTATAGCCTGCTATTATATGACCGTGGACAGGGCAAAGATAGCGGCGTTTGTATACAAGCCCTTTCCAAAATCGGTTTGCGACAGAATAAAAAAGCTTAAAGAAACTATGTTTTCTGCAGTGGGCAAATACCTTAAAGCCTACGGAATTATAATGCTTATCACTTTTACCGAGCTGTTTGCGGCGTTTACGGTGCTGCGCATAGAATACGCTCTGCTGTTGGCGGTGCTTATCTCCTTGGTGGACGTGTTGCCTGTGCTGGGCACGGGTACGGTGCTTATCCCTTGGGCGCTGGTGTGCTATTTTGTACAGGGCGATATGTATACGGGCACGGGACTTATAATAAGCTATTTGCTGATAACGGTAATACGTCAGGTGGCAGAGCCTAAAATCGTGGGCAGTTACATCGGCATCCATCCTCTTGCGGCATTGGCGGCGATGTTTGCGGGGCTTAAGCTTTTCGGGTTTTTGGGTATGCTTCTGCTTCCTGTGGGGGTCATGGCTGTGAAAAACGTGACCGTCGGGGCGGACGCCTAAGAAAACTATTGCAAAAACCTAATTACCGTAGTATAATGTACTATGTATATTTGTATGTTGGGAGAATTTGCGGTTTTGGAAAACAAGCATTACAGCATTCCTTTTGAATATGACGTAAACGGTGCAGAGCTTTCCTCTATGGAGGTAGGCGGCAAGGTGCGCCGTGTATGCCGCCCTTCTACTGCAGAGGAGCTTTGCGCTGTTGTTTCACAGCTTAGTGCAGAGGGCGAAAAATATACGGTGCTGGGCAACGGAAGTAATGTAATATTCTCCGACAAGGGCTATGAGGGCACGGTGGTGCTTACCACGGGGCTGAAGGGTATTACCCCTACGGAAAACGGATATATTGCCGAGGCGGGGGTTATGCTTTCCGCCCTAAGCCATAGGGCGGCAAAGGATGGCTACTGCGGCTTGGAGTTTGCCTACGGCATACCCGGTACTGTGGGCGGCGGAGTGTATATGAACGCAGGCGCCTACGGTGGTGAGATGAAGGACGTTTTAAAATCCATAATATGCGTAGATAAAAAGGGCAACATAAAGAAATACAGCTCCAAGCAGGCAAAACTTTCCTACCGCCACAGCGCATTTATGGGCAACGGGCGTTACATATTGGAGGCGGAGTTTGTTTTGCAAAAGGGAAGCAGTGACGAGGCTTTTGCCCTGATGGAAGAAAATATGCAAAAGCGCAAGAGCAAGCAACCCTTGGAGTATCCCAGCTGCGGCAGTACCTTTAAGCGCCCTGCAGGCTATTTTGCAGGTGCGCTTATAGAGCAAAGCGGGCTTAGGGGCTATTGCGTCGGCGGTGCACAGGTGTCGGAAAAGCATTGCGGCTTTGTCATCAACAAGGGGGGCGCTACCGCATCGGATGTTATCGCCCTTATAAAGCACATACAAAAAACGGTTTTGGAAAAAACAGGCGTGCAGCTTGAGACGGAGGTTGAAATATACTGATGTCGGTTTCCTCAGAAATAAAGACCTTTTTACAAGAAGCAGAGCGCCGCAACGCCTGCTGTAGGGAGTCCTTTGAGACGGGCAAACAGGGCGGTATATATAAAGAGCGTTGCCCTGCCTGCCGTGCGGCGTTTACTGCGGGGGTGTTTACGGGCTTTGGTTCGGTTACCGACCCGGAGAAGGCATTCCATTTGGATATGCGCCTTGAGGCACCCTTGGCGGATAAGCTTGCCGCCATATTGGCAGAGGAAGGGCTGGAGCCCCGGCAGTATCAGCTGAAAGGCGGTAAGGTGCGGCTTTACTACAAGGTCAGCTCTGCCATAGGTGACTTTTTGACCTACATAGGCGCAAGCAAATTTGCCCTGGCGGTAATGGAAAAAGAGGTCTACAACAGCGTAAAATTCAAAGAAAACAGGGAAGCCAATGCGGTTATAGCAAACCTTGACCGCTTTGCTACTGCGGCGGCAGAGCAAAGGCTTAATATAAACATACTTAGGGAGTGTGGCGTGCTGGAGACCTTGCCCGAGGAGCTTAAGGAGACGGCAAGGCTAAGGGAGGAGCACCCCGATATGCCGCTTTCTGAGCTGGCGCAGATGTTTGCGCCGCCCATAAGCAAGTCGGGGCTTAACCACCGCCTTAAACGCTTGGCGGAGGAAGCACGCAAGGTTAAAGAACAGTAAAAGCTTAAAGAAAGGGGTGGCACGGCAATGTCATTTACCCATTTGCATTTGCATACAGAATACAGCTTGCTGGACGGGGAATGCCGCATTGCCCGTCTGCCCCGTGCGGTGCTTGACGCAGGTCAAAGCGCCGTTGCCATAACCGACCACGGTAACCTTTACGGGGTAATAGATTTTTACCGTGCCTGCAAAAAGGCAGGGGTAAAGCCCATTATAGGTTGCGAGATGTACGTTGCGCCCAAAAGCCGCACGGACAAGAATTTCAGCAAAATTATGTACCACCACCTGGTACTGCTTTGTAAAAACGAGGAAGGCTACAAAAACCTTATGCGCCTTAACACGGACGCATTTATCAATGGGTTTTATATGAAGCCCAGGACGGATACGGAGATGCTCCGCCGCCACAGCAAGGGGCTTATAGCCCTTTCCGCCTGTCTTTCGGGCAGTATACCCTCTGCCATCCTTGCGGATGATACGGCAGGGGCGGAAAGGCTCGCTAAGGAGCTAAAAGATATATTCGGCGAGGATTTTTATTTGGAGCTTCAGCGCCACGGCATAGAGGAGCAGACCAAGGTCAACAATGCCCTTATTGCCCTTTCCCGCAAGCTTTCCATACCCCTTGTTGCCACAAACGATGTTCATTATCTAAGTAAAGAGGATGCGGACACACAGCGCCTGCTTATGTGCATACAGATGGGCAAGACGGTGGCAGACGATGACGTGGGCTTTTCCACCAATGAGTTTTATCTGAAATCCGCCGAAGAGATGGAGGCGCTGTTTGCGGACTGTCCTCAGGCGATAGCCAACACTGGGGTAATAGCGGAAAAGTGCAACGTAGACTTTGAGTTTGGCACAATGCACCTGCCAAAATATACCGTACCCACGGGCTATACGGCGTTTCAGTATCTGGAAAAGCTGTGTATGGACGGCTTTAAAGCCTATATTAAGGCAGGCATTATAAAAGGAGATACGGATAAATATATAGAACGCTTAAGTACCGAGCTTAGCATAATAAGCTCTATGGGCTTTGTAGACTATTACCTTATAGTGTGGGATTTTGTGCGCTACGCCAAAACCAAGGGTATCCCCGTAGGGCCGGGGAGAGGCTCGGGCGTAAGCTCTCTTGCGGCGTACTTCCTTGGCATCACAGGCGTTGACCCCATTGTTAACGAACTGCTTTTCGAGCGTTTTCTTAATCCGGAGAGGGTGTCTATGCCCGACTTTGACATAGATTTTTGCGATGAGCGCCGTGGGGAGGTTATTGACTACGTAAGCCGTAAATACGGCGAGGACCACGTGGCGCAGATAATAAACTTCGGTACACTTGCCTGCCGTCAGGCAGTGCGTGACGTGGGCCGTGTTCTCGGTATGCCCTATGCCCGTGTGGACGAGGTAGCAAAGCTTATCCCGCGAAGTATCGGCATCGGTGTGGAGGAAGCGCTTGCCACGGGTAAAGAGCTTCGCGAGCGCTACAAGATAGACAGCAACGTAAAGACCCTTATAGACTATGCAAGAGCTATGGAGGGACGACCCCGCAACACCTCTCAGCACGCATCGGGCGTTGTGGTGGCGGACAAGCCCCTTACCGAGTATTTGCCTTTGGCAAGCTCTACAGGCTCGGTAGTTACCCAGTTCCCTATGAATACCGTTGCGGACTTGGGGCTTTTAAAGATAGACTTTTTGGGACTAAGGTTCCTTACCGTAATAGACAAGACCTGCCGTCAAGTGGCAAAGCGTGTGGATGGCTTCAGCGCCGAGACTATTCCCTTTGACGACGCGGCTACCTATAAAATGTTGGGCGAAGGGCAGGGCGTCGGTCTGTTCCAGTTGGAAAGCGAGGGAATGTGCGCCTTGCTTACCCGACTTGCTCCCCGTTGTCTGGACGATATAACCGTGGCAATATCCCTTTACCGTCCCGGCCCTGCCAAGTTTATAGACAGCTACCTTGCCAACCGCAAGGAGCCGGAAAAGATCGTCTACGGTTCGCCCGAGCTGGAAGAGGTATTAAAAAGTACCTACGGATGTATGATATATCAGGAGCAGGTAATGCGTATCTGCGTGCTTGTGGCAGGTTACTCCTACGGCAGAGCGGATATGGTGCGCCGTGCCATGGCAAAAAAGAAGCCCGAGGAGATGGCAAAGGAGCGTGCAAGCTTTGTAAGCGGCGCTTCCGCCAAGGGGATGGACCGTAGCAAGGCAGAGGAGCTTTTTGACAGCATTGCAGGCTTTGCTTCCTACGCCTTTAACAAAAGCCACGCCGCCGCTTATGCGGTGCTGGCGTACAGGACGGCGTATCTTAAGTGTCATTACCCCCGTGAGTATATGGCGGCGCTTCTTAACTCTGTACTTGGTATGGGTGGCAAAATGCGCCTTTACAGGCAGGAGTGTCAGCGTATGGGTTTCGACATTCTGCCCCCCCACGTAAACAAAAGCGAGGTGCTTTTCTCTGTTGAGGACGAGGGGCTGCGCTTTGGGCTTGCAGGCATTAAAAACGTGGGCAAGGCTTTTGCGGAAAAGCTGGTTTCCGCCCGTATAAACGGCGGCGACTTTAAGGATTTTGAGGATTATCTGATACGGATACAGGGAGGCAACAGCTCCCGTATGACCGAGTCGATGATACGTTGCGGCGCTCTTGACTGCTTCGGCAAGGCGAGAAGTGTGCTTGTGGGTGCGCTGGACAGCAGCGGCGACAAGCTGTATCATATAAGAAACGCGGCGGCAGCAGGGCAGATAGGGCTTTTTGAAAGCATCGGCGACGATAGCGCCGCAGTAAGTCTTGATTATCCCAAGCTGGCGGAATACGACAGGCGCACTATGCTGGAGGACGAAAAAAGCCTTACGGGTCTGTACCTTACGGGGCACCCTTTGGCAGAGTATGCGGCGGCAGCAAAGGAAATGGGCGCCATAGACAGTGTAAGCCTGACCGAGCGCTACAAAAACGGCACTCTTAAGGAAGGACAAAGCGTAAGTATGCTGGGGATGATAACCGTAAAGACCCAAAAACCCACCAAAAACGGCGGTATTATGGCGTTTTGCGGCTTTGAGGATATGCTTGGAGAGACGGAGCTTGTGGTTTTCCCCAAGACCTTGGAGCAATATGCACCTCTGCTTACCGAGGGCACGGTGCTTACTGTAAACGGCGAGCTGAGCGTCAGGGAAGCCTACGAGGACGAGAGCGAGGACGAGATAAAGCTTATACTTAAGTCCGCCGTCCTTGCAGGTGAAAAGCCCGACGATCTGTATATAAAAGTAATCCATAGTAACGAGAAGGCGCTTGACCGTGCAATGCAGGAGATAAACCGTCACAGCGGCACGGGCAGAGTGCGTGTGTATTACCAGCAAACGGGTAAGCTTTACTCCCCCAAAGGGGTTGGCTGTGATCCTAACCCCGCTTTGCTTGGTGCGCTTAGACGAATTATGGGTGAGGAAAATATAGCATTGAAGAAAAGGAGCGATTAGTTATGGCATTGATCTCGAAGGGCAGTGAAAGAGATGCTAGATACGCACGTATAGCCCCCGTTTGCAAGCTTTTGTGGGTGGCGTTCAGAGTGCTTGCTTATATATCGGGTATACTTGTAGGCTTGATGGGTGTAATAGCGGTAATACTTATATTTGTTAACGTAACCGCCGAGGAGATGCTGTTTACCCCTTATATGAAGGTTCTGGAAAACGGTATGTTTGACGTAAGCCTTGGCAACGGCGCAAGGGTAATTGTGGACTCTTCCGTAGGTACTGCCAGCATAAAGGGCACGGTTTACGCAGGGCTGTTTACGCTTATGGCGGGGCTTGCGGTGTGTATGCCCGTTTTCCACTTTTTATCCAAACTTATGAAGAACGTAGGTGCGGGGAAGGTCCTCAGCGAGGAGAACGCCGCCTGCGTTAACTACATAGGTATGGCAATAATGCTGGGCAACCCCTTTGTACTTTTGGTGCAACGCTTCTTTAACTATAAGCTTATGAGCATTTTTATTAAGAATACAGAGGTTAAGTTTGATTTCGGCATAGACCTATTCGGGTTCATACTGGGTCTGCTTATCATATTGATAGGTACAATTTACGGTTATGCTTGCAACCTTCACAGGGAAGAAACCGCCCTTGTGGTAAGGGACAGCCGATAGAAAGGCAGGTGCGGATAAATGGAAGAAAAGGAATTTAAGGAACAGCAGTCAGAAGAGATACAGGCGGTAGTACCGCAGGCAGAAGAAGGGCAGGCTGTGGAAGCTATACCCCACCCCCCCAAGGAAGACACGCCCGAGCCTAAGAAAAAGCGCCGCATTTGGGGCAAGATAGCAAAGATGGGTGCTGCGTACCCCTTGCAAGTTGCGCTTTTTGCCATATACAAAGTATTGACTTGGGCAATAAATATTTTGCTTACGGTTTTGCTGGTAGGCGTTATAGCAGGGGCAGTGGTTGTTGCCGCCTTTGTAATCTATATTAAAAGCTATATCGACCCAAGCTTTTCGGGGCTTGATAACCTACAGTTTGAAAGCAGCAGTACCACTGTTATAAGCTATGCGGTGGAGGAAGACGGCGTAACAAAATACGTGCAGTACGACACACTTGTGGGCACCGAAAACCGTTCCTGGGCTACCTATGACGAACTGCCCGAGGACTTGATTAACGCATACATCGCCATAGAGGACAAGAGATTTTGGGAGCATCCAGGTGTAGACTATCGCCGTACGGGTAATGCGGTTATTAATTTCTTCTCCTCCTCAGGCGATAACAGCGGCGGTTCTACCATTACCCAACAGCTTATCAAAAACGTTTCAAAAGAGGACGAGGCGACCATACAGCGTAAGGTGCAGGAGATCCTGCGTGCGCTTACCGTTACCAAGCAGTACAGCAAGGAACAGGTTATGGAGATGTATCTTAACACCATATTCCTGTCCCAGAACTGCTACGGCGTAAAGACCGCCGCTATGGAATACTTCGGCAAGGAGCTTTCCGAGCTTAATTTGGTGGAATGCGCCGCTCTTGCCAGCATACCTAAGTCTCCCACCAAATACGACCCTGTCCGCAACCCTCAGCACAATCTGGAGCGACGCAACTTAGTGCTTGAGCAGATGTTGGACCAAGGTCTTATAACAGACGAGGAATTTAACACCTATTACAACGCCCAGCTGGAGCTTAATACGGACAGTGAGGAGTATGAGGGTGAAAGCGCCCATAACTACTATGTAGAGGCGCTTATAGAGCAGGTTACCGCAGATCTGTGTGAAGAGTTTGGCTATGACAAAGCAACTGCGACCCGTCTTTTGTACTCCGGCGGCCTTAACATAATTACCACTGTTGACCCCGATGTTCAGGAAGCGATGGAGTCGGTGTTTGTGGAGACAAGCCACGATTACCTGTATCTTGAAGGAGAGGGCGTCACCGGTAATAAGGGCGTTATTCCTCAGGCGTCCATGGTAGTAATGGACCCCAGAACGGGCGATGTCTTGGGTCTTGTGGGCGGCAGAGGCGAAAAGAAGGGAGCAATGGGTCTTAACCGTGCGGTACACAGCCGCCGTCAGTGCGGTTCTTCCATCAAGCCCTTGTCACTTTACACCCTTGCCATAGAGGAAGGTCTTTTCTCCGAAGGCATGGCGGTGGACGACGTGCCCACTATGAAGAACGATAAGGATGCATACTGGCCCACCAATACCCCCAATCGCTTCTACGGTATGATAGACGTTAACTTTGCGGTTATAAAATCCCTTAACACCATCCCCGTTTATTTGGTAAACAAGCTGACTCCCGAAAAATGCTTCAGTTTTTTGCAGGACACCTTGGGCTTCTACAGCATTGTGGAGGCAGAGCAGATCGGCGGACAGATATACTCCGACGTTCAGCTTGCGCCTTTGGCGTTGGGCGGCTTTACCTACGGTGTAACAATGCTGGAGATGACACAGGGCTACTGTATGCTTGCCAACGGAGGTGTTACCTCCGATGCGCGCTTCTACAGCAGAATAGAGGACAGCAAGGGCATTATCCTTTTGGAAAAAGAGCCCGAGCACAGGATAGCCGTAAGCGAGGAAAGTGCATTTATAATGACGGGTATGCTTATGAACGTTGTTGAGCAGGCAGGCGCAACAGGTACCCGTGTTACCATCGACCAAAAGTTTGGCATAGAGGTAGCGGCAAAGACAGGCTCTACCAACGACGACCGTGACCGTACCTTCCTTGGTTTCACCCCCGAATACGTGGGCGGTGTGTGGTTCGGCTACGACAACAATAAGGCTCTAAGCGGCTTTTTGTATAATCCTGCCCTAAGTCTTTGGGACCGTGTGTTTGAAAAGATTTATACAGAGCTTGATAAGGACGGGGTAGAGTATCAAAAGACTTTTGACCGCCCCCGTGATATTATCGAGGTGGAATATTGCTCTGTTTCGGGCAAGCTGCCTACGGACTCTTGCCGCAGGGATATATATTACTACGATGCGGCAAACAACCGTTTTACCGGCAGTGCCGTAACAAAGGGCTACTTTGCCGCAGGCACTCAGCCCACGGAAAAGTGCGACTGTCACATTGACGTCAAGTATGACAAAAAAACGCAGGCAATATGCTTTGACGGCTGCAGATGCCCCAAGGAAGACCTTATAACAGTGTCCTTCCGTCTTAATAACGAGCGTGCATTTGACTCATATATTGCGGTTTTGGACGGCGACTGCATCTATAAAGAGCTTCCCGCCGACTATACCTTCCCCACAAGCAATAAGGTATCCTTCTTTGCAAATATGTACCCTGAAGGCACTTACTTTGGCTATGTGGGCGGCGGAAGTCCCCGTAACCGTATTTGTATAGAGCATTATCGAAAGAATGCGGTTGAAGAGGATGACGAGAAAGACAAGGAAGATAAAGAGGAAGAGACATCTTCGGATACATCGGAGGAATAGTCAATGAAGGCGGCAGAAAATGACGGCGTGGTTTTGGCAATAAAGATAGCCGAAGGGATGATGCGCTCCGGCGGCGAGACCTACAGGGCAGAGGAGTGCTGTCTCAGCGTGCTTAAAGCCTGCGGTGCCGTAAACATAAGCGTGGTGTCTTTCCCCACGGCAATGCTTGTAAGTGCCGAGCTGGACGGTGTCCACAGGGCGGAGTCGGTCTCTATAAAAAGCCGAGGAGTTGACCTTAACGGCATTGCCGCATATAACAGCCTTTCCCGCAGGCTCTCTTCCGGGGAGCTGGATGTGGAGAGTGCTTTCAAAGAGCTTGACAGCATAAAAGGGGGCAACCCTTGGCTTTCGGTTTTGTATACCGCTGTTGCGGCAGGCTTCTTTTGCTTTGTTTTCGGCGGCGGCGCAGTAGATTTTTTACCTACTGTGATAGTTACCTTGATAGCGCAAACCGTTAAGCTTTATGCGGACAGGCTGGGCAATCTGAATTTTATTTCCGTTATGCTAAGCTGTATTATAACCGCCGCTTTGGCAAGGGTGGCGGTGGCTTTGTTCCCCGTGTTCCATCAGGAAGCCGTTATTGTGGGCGGTATTATCTCAATGGTGCCGGGACTTGCCCTTACCAACTCCTTGCGGGACACCCTAAGCGGTGACCTTATATCAGGTGCCGCCCGTATGTTTGACGCCCTTATTACCGCCGTTGTCATCGCCGCAGGCGTGGCAATGGTGTTGGCGATATAGGGGGTGGCACTGTGGATTATATTGTAATGGGTGCGGCAAGCGCTGTTTCCATCTTCTTTTTCGCCCTAAGCGTAAGGTCGGGACGGAAAAATTCTGCTATTGCAGGGGGTGTGGGCGGCTTAAGCTTTGTGCTTTATATGTGGCTTTCTACCTTACTTGGTCAGGTGGGGGCGGTGTTTTTTGCTACGCTTTTCGGCTGTTTGTGTGCCGAGGCGGTGGCAAGACTTCTAAAAGCGCCTGCAACGGTGTTTTCCATACCTATAATAATTCCCTTGGTACCGGGGCTTATGCTGTACCGTACAATGCTCAGCTTTGGACAGGGTAACAATTCAGGCGGTGTAAACGGTGCTGTTTCCACACTGATGATAGCGGGCAGTATGTCCTTGGCGGTGACCTTGGCAACTCTTGCCGCAAGGCTTTTCACCGAAGCACAGCACAGACACAGAAATAGGTAACATAGTTATCGTTACGCAGTAATAAAAAGTCCCTTCCGTGAATATATATTCTACGGGAGGGATTTTTTGTGAAGCAGGGAATATTTGCAATTATAACCGCCGCCGCCATATCAATTGCGACCGTACCCAAGGGAGCGGCGGCTATCCCCGAAAAGGGGCAGGAATATCTGCAGCGTTTGGCGACGGGAACTCTTTACGTACCCTATACAGCGGAGGACAAGCCGCTGTATTCGGAGGAAGAAGAACAAAACGCCGGGGCAAGCACGGAATATATAAGCGTAGAGGAAAGTACGGCAGAGGAAAGCGCTTCGGAGGAGCAACCGATACCCGAGGGAGCAATTGCGGTGCAGGCGGTCAACCTTTCACGGTTGGAGCCAACGGACATCCCCAAGCTGCTTCTTGCTAACGAGACAAAGTACAGCGTAAATCTGGAAAGTCTTGCCGACACCGCTCAAAGCATAGGCACAGGCTCGGTTTTGATTATACATACCCACGGCACCGAGGCATATTTGCCATCGGGGCAGGATTATTATTTGGAGGGCGAGGATTTCAGAAGCACTAACAGCAGGGAAAACGTGGTGGCGGTGGGTGCTGTATTCGGAGAAGTGCTGGAAAGCCACGGTATAACCGTATACCACGACCAAAGTCTGTATGACGAGTTTTCTTACAACAATTCCTACACCGCATCCCGCAGTGCTTGCAGGCAGTGGTTACAACAGCACCCCGACATACGATATGTTATAGATATTCACAGAGATGCGGTAAGCGACGGAAGCGGTCAAAGCCAAAAGACCCTTTGTACGGTGGAGGGACAGTCCGTGGCTCAGGTAATGCTTGTTATCGGCACGGACGAGGCGGGGGCAAGTCACGCCTCTTGGCAGACAAATCTTTCCGTAGGTGCAAAATATCAACAGTATCTTAACGCGCATCCCACCTTTGCACGGCCCATGTATTTGCGCCGTGCCAGCTATAACCAACAGCTTTGCACCGGCAGTATGCTTTTGGAGGTGGGCAGCGCCGCCAACACCCTTGACGAAGCGAAGGCGGCGGCGACCCTTGCGGCACAGGCGTTTTGCAAGCTTTATAATGAGCTAAAATAAAAAAGGGGCTGTTTTTACAGCCCCTTTTCAGTCTGTCGAAAAAGTCCAGTATAACTGGGCTTTTTTCTTTATGTTTGTGAAGAAATATGGTATAATGGGAGGGGTGATGAAAATGATAAAAAAGAATCAGGAAAACATGCGA
>SVRF01000052.1 GCA_015064945.1 Oscillospiraceae bacterium
ATATGCGTTATCTTTCGGGTCGTCGTGGGCGCCGACCCCCTACGGATCTAATTGCAACGCCTTTGCGCCTACGTAGTGCTTTGCCTTGGCGTTGCGTTACGGGTCGTCGTGGGCGCCGACCCCTACCGATGATTGTTGCGCATCACAAAAAACAAAAAGGGGCCTAACGGCTCCTTTGTATTAATCGCAATCCTATTGCTGTTTGTCATAATACCGGCGAATAGGGTTTTCATAAATGTACGCCCGACGTGTTTCGTAATCCTTCTTGTCCCTAATGATATGTCCCATATACCCGCGTTGAAAGATATTCTCCCCCAGCTCTTTATTGCAAAAGCGCTTAAATGTAGAAATGATATGCGGTAACATTTCGTTGGTAGGGGTCGGCGCCCTCGACGACCCGCCGTTTCGTGTTTCATATTCATCGGGACAAAGAATAATAATTATATGTATATGGTCGGGCATAATTACATATCCGTCTATCTTTACGCCGGCTATGTTTTCACTTGAAAGCAAATGTCTCTCCACAACCTTGCCTATTTTCGTCAACCGTATTTTTGGGTCGTCGTGGGCGCCGACCTCTACCGATGATTGTTGCGCATCACAAAAAACAAAAAAGGAGCCTGTGGCTCCTTTTTTGTTTTGTTCTATTCCAAATTAAAAATTTCGTCGTATGTGGTATTAAGAATTTGCTTTATCAAAACAACCTCGTCAGGGTATAAGTGCCTTTGCCCTACCTCTATTTTGGCAACAGCGCTTCTTGTTATATCGCACCCCGCAAGCTGAAGCTTGGCAGACAAGGTTTCCTGCGTCATATTAGCCTCTTGCCTTAGCCTGCGTATATTATCCCCTATTCTTCTTTCAATCTCTGCGTTCATCGTCACATTACCCTTTTTTGCACCTATACGGTAACAAAAGTGTTTGACAATATTATAATTTGGTGTTACTGTATTTATGCACCTATATAGGTGCATAAAATAAAAAGTGAGGGAAACGCTATGACGGTAACATTTTTTGGGCACAGAGTTATACCCTGCGATATAAGCGAACGAATAAGAAACACGCTTGTATATCTTATAGAGGAAAAGAACGCTTATAACTTTTATGTGGGGAGCAACGGAGAATTTGACAAAACTGTTTGTAGCATTTTAAAAGAATTGAAAAAAACATATCCACACATAAGGTATGCGGTTGTTCTTGCCTATCTTCCGTTATTAAAAAAGGACAAAACAATAAAATATGAAAATACCGTTGTTCCGGAGGGAATAGAAAGGGTACCGCAAAAATATGCAATTTGTGCCAGAAACAAATGGATGATAGAGCAGGCAAACACGGTAATAACCTATGTAATCGATAATACAGGCGGCGCCGCACAATTTAAAGCGGTTGCGGAAAGAAAGGGTAAAACAATAATTAACCTTGCGGAGTTTTGATGTTTTTGAAACATAAAAAAGGAGCCGTTCCGGCTCCTTCTTTTTTCTACTTAAGCTTTGCTTTTTCCTTCATTCTGAGGGAGTTGTCAAGGGTGCGCTTTCTGAGACGGATGGACTTGGGGGTGATCTCTATAAGCTCGTCATCGGCGATGAACTCAATAGCTTCCTCAAGGCTCATCTTCTTGGGGGTAACAAGGCGAAGGGCTTCGTCTGCGCCTGCGCTTCTGATAGCGGTAAGGTGCTTCTTCTTGCACACGTTAACCACAATATCCTCGCCCTTGGGGGACATACCGACTATCATACCCATATACACCTTGGTGGCGGGGTCGATGAACATCTGTCCTCTGTCCTGAGCGTTAAACAAGCCGTAGGAGGTAGCTTCGCCGTCCTCGTAAGCGATAAGAGAGCCGGTAAAGCGCTTCTGTATCTCGCCCTTTTGAGGCTCGTAGCTTTCAAACACGGTGTTAAGCACGCCCTCACCGCGGGTATCGGTCAAAAATTCGGTCTTGTAGCCGAAAAGACCACGGGTGGGTATAAGGAACTCCAAGTGCATTCTGCTGCCCTTGGGGGTCATTTCAACAAGCTCGCCCTTGCGGTAGCCCATCTTTTCCATAACTGCGCTGACGTAGTCCTGAGGCACGTCCATAAAAGCACGGTCAACAGGCTCGCAAAGCACGCCGTCTATCTCCTTATAGATAATACGGGGAGTGCTTACCATAAACTCATAGCCTGCACGACGCATATTCTCCATAAGTATGGAAAGGTGCATCTCACCTCTGCCTGCCACGTTGTAGCTGTCGGCGCTGTCCGTCTCGCTTACACGGAGGGACATATCCTTCATAGCTTCCTTAAACAGATAATCTCTTATATGACGGGTAGTAACGTACTTACCCTCCCTGCCTGCAAAGGGGCCTGTGTTAACGGAGAAGGTCATTTCTATAGTGGGGTCGCCTATCTTTACGAAGGGCAGCGGGTCAGCACCCTCGGTAGAGCAAAGGGTGTTGCCTATATTTATATCCTCAAGGCCGGAAACGCAAACTATATCGCCCACAGAAGCTTCCTCAACAGCTTTTCTGCCAAGGCCGTCTATCTGATACATAGCGCTTATTTTGCCCTTGTAAGGAGCGAAATCGTCGTGGTAATCACAAACCAAAACGTCCTGCTTAAGCTTGATAGAGCCGCGTTCTATGCGCCCTATAGCCATCTTACCCACGTAGTCGTTGTAGTCTACGGCAGAAACAAGCATCTGTGCTTCACCCGTCTCGTCTCCCTCGGGTGCGGGGATGTGGGAAAGGATGGTATCAAAGAGGGGCGCCAAGTCTTCACCCTGGTGGTCGGGAGAAAGGCTTGCCGTAAGGTTACGGGCAGAGCAGAAAAGCACGGGGCTTTCCAACTGGTCGTCGTTGGCGTCCAGGTCAAGAAGCAGCTCCAGCACCTCGTCGCCTATCTCATAAACACGGGCGTCGGGGCGGTCTATCTTGTTCACCACAACTATAATGGGGTGGCCAAGCTCTATTGCCTTCTGAAGCACAAAACGAGTCTGGGGCATGGGGCCCTCTGCGGCGTCTACCAACAAAAGAACGCCGTTAACCATTTTAAGTATACGCTCTACCTCGCCGCCGAAGTCAGCGTGGCCGGGAGTGTCTACTATATTGATCTTTACGCCCTTGTAAAAGGCGGAAGTATTTTTTGCAAGGATGGTTATGCCACGCTCACGCTCCAGCGCATTGGAGTCCATAACCCTCTCCTCTACGTCCTGATTTTCTCTGAAAGTGCCGCTGAACTTCAGCATACCGTCAACCAAGGTGGTCTTTCCGTGGTCAACGTGGGCAATAATTGCAACATTTCTTAAATCGTTACGAACCAAAATTTTATACCTGCATTTCCTTTATATTTTACTTTTTAACAGTGCCTCTACAGCCGCAAGGTCCTCCTCGGTGTTAACACCCAGGGTTTCGTCGGGGTCCTTAAGCACGTATGCGGCTGTCTTTTTGCCCTCTTTTGCCAGCTGGCGGGGCACATCGGTAAGATAATACTCCCCACTTACGGGGCTGGGACTAAGCTTGGGCAGAGCATCGAAAAGGCTTTCGCTGTCGAATATGTAAACGCCCACGTTAAGCTCACGGATGGCACGTTGCTCCTCGGTGGCGTCCTTTTGCTCCACAATATCGCTGACAAATCCGTCCTCATCCCTTATTATCCTGCCGAAGGGCGGTATCTCCCCCTCCGCAACAAAGGTGCCCAAAGTGCATACTGCGCCGCTTGCCTTGTGGGTCTGCCACATATCCAAAAGAGTACTGCGCTTAAATAGGGGCATATCGCCGTTTATGACCATAACCTCGCCCTTATAGCCCTTAAAGGCTTCGGCGGCGCAAAGAACAGCGTGACCCGTACCCTTACGCTCGGTCTGTTCTACAAAGTTTATGCGGGGGAACGCTTCCATAACCGTCTCCTTAAGGAAGCCGACTACGGCATACACGTCCTCTGCAGGCACAAAATCCGCCGCATCCAGCACGTACTGCATAAGGGGTTTACCCAAAGCGGTACGCATAACCTTGGGCAGCATTGCCGCCTCACTGTTTAAACGTTTGCCCTGACCTGCCGCTAAAACAAGCAATCTCATAAACAATACTCCTGTCAAAAGCACATAATACTGCATAATCTAATATTACATTATACTCTAACGCTTTGCAACTGTCAATAAGGAAAAGCGTATTTTTTATCAGCGAAAGGGGGAAAAAGCCTGCTTTTGGCAGGCGAATATATGGCAAAATCCACAGGATACTTTGCAGGGGCTAACGGAGAGAGCGGCTTTGTAAGCTATTTTGAGGGGGCGCTTGCCCCGTGCAAACGGGTATATATACTTAAGGGCGGCTGCGGCTGCGGAAAATCGGGACTGATGAAGCGGCTTGCGGCAGAAGCAGAAAAACGGGGCGAAGCAGTGGAGCGGATATACTGTGCATCCGACCCCGAAAGTCTTGACGGGGTGGTGCTGACAGAGCGCAAGGTCGCCGTAGCCGACGGCACCGCACCCCACGAGATAAGCCCGCGGATGCCCGGTGCGGCTGACCGGCTTGTGAACCTTGGGGAGTTTTGGGACAGCGCCCGTCTGCAATCAAGACGTGAGGAGATAAAAACGCTTACGGACAAAAAGCAGTCCGCCATAAGCAGAGCATACAGTCTTATGGCGGCGCAGGGCTGTCTGGAGGCTGAGCGGCAAAAGCTGCTTGAGGGGCTTATACTTTGGGATAAGATGTATGCCGCCGCAAGGCGCACGGTAAAGCAATACGCCGCAAAAGGCACAGAGTTCACAGCCACCGTTCGCCAGCGCTGTGTTTTTTGCAGTAAAGGCTTTGTGTGCGCTCCCGATTACGGAGAAACACGGCTTATCCCCCTTAAGGACAGCCTTGGTATATCCCACCTGTTCTTAGAGCAGTTGCTTGCCGCCGCCCACAGCAAGGGGGTCAGAGTGACCGTATCCCCTTCTGCCCTATCCCCTTACAGGATAGGCTCGGTACTGTTTGAGGATACGGAGGTTTTGTTCTCTGCCGACGGAGAAAGCCGAGAAAAGCCCCTTAATTTAGGACGTTTTGTTGACCGCAAGAAGCTTACCTCCGTAAGAAATACAACCCGATTTTTAGGCAAGCTGAACGGAAGCCTTAGGGATGCGGCAAGACTTGCTATGACGGAAAGCCGTTCAGCCCACGCCGCGCTTGAGGATATATACATCCCCGCAATGGATTTTTCCAAGGTGGATCTGCTGGGCGACCGACTGACCGAGGAAATATTTGCATAAAGGGACAAGTGTGCACATATTCTTTAACGAGGTGTGTACTATGACAAAGAAAAGTGTTGCTAATACCGTAAAAAGCACGGTTATATGGGCTGTGATAGGGCTTGTTTGCACCCTGTTGCTGAGTCTTGCGGGCGGATGGATAGCCATGAAGACTGCGAACCCCTTAAAGATGATAAGCACCGTCGCCGTCGCCTGCACGGGGCTTGGCGCTTTGTGTGCCGCATTCGGCGCAGGCAAAAAAGGCGGCGTCAGCGCAGGCTTCGGAGCAGGCGGCGTTTATCTGCTTATTTTGCTTGCTGCCTCTTTATGGGGAGAAGGCGGCGAAGCCTCGCCCTATTTGCTTCTTGCCGCTACTCTGGCGGGCACGGCGGCGGGCGCCCTTTTGGGGATGAAAAGAAGGCCCTCGGCCCATAAGCGCATAAAAAAGCTTATAAAAACCCGATAAACGAAAACAACGGTAGGAAAAGCAAATTTCCTACCGTTACGCTTTTATGCCTTTTTGTGGAATGACGTTTTTCTTATTTTCTTGTAAATACCAAATCCGCCTCTTGAACGGTGATGCTAAGTCGGTCACCGTTTAAAACGTAGGGCGCATCCTTGCAAAAATCCGCCCACTGACCGTCAAAGTCCATACTTATGCTGATGCTGTCCTCGGTTGCGGTCCAGGTTATCTCCAACTGACCCATAGCGCCGTAATCCACCACGCCGGTGCCGTCTTCTTCAAATATAAAGTCAACGCCGAAGCCGTCGGACCAGGAGCCCGTCAAGGTCCCCTCTTCTTCGGAGGATACTTCTTCAGAGGTTGCTTCCTCGGAGCTTGCTTCCTCGGAGCTTGCTTCTTCGGAGCTTGCTTCTTCGGAGCTTGCTTCTTCGGAGGATGCTTCTTCGGAGGATGCTTCTTCGGAGGATGCTTCTTCGGAGGATGCTTCTTTAGAGGTTTCTTCCTCGGAGCTTGCTTCCTCGGAGCTTGCTTCCTCGGAGGACATTTCCTCGGAGGACATTTCTTCGGAGGATGCTTCTTCAGAGGTTTCTTCATCGGAGCTTACTTCCTCGGAGCTTGTTTCTTCCTCGGAGGTAGTCTCTTCGTCAGAGGGGGCAGCGTTTTCGGATTTTGTGTCGGCAGCGCTGCTTTCCTGAGCCTGTTCTTTATTACCGCAAGCGGCAAAGCTTGCTACGATGCAGAGAAGCACCAACATAATGCAAAAAATCTTTTTCATAGTAACTCCTTAATCATTCAACGAAAACGCCCGCAAAGCGGGCGTTTTATTATCTTTTGCGGTTTAATTATTTCTTTTCCCAGTGATCAATATCTTTTCTCATACCAAACTCGTTATCATCTTCGCTGTTGCTGAAGAAGAGGAAGAAGCCTACAAACACGAGAAGGGAGAGGAACGCAAGCACGTACACGGATTTTTCCACACGGCCCATATCGTGACCTCTGCGAATAAGGCAGGTATACATACCCACTGCAAGAAGACCGCAGCCGATGCCGGAGATAAACATTGCGGCACCGCCTATCATTATGCCGATGAGCACAAGTGCGGCGGCAAGCAGATAGAACATAGTGTAACCTGCCCACGCCTCTGCCTTGGTGGAACGTCCCTTAAGGCTGAAGAACTTGGTAAAGAAGTTTACAATACCGTCGGTAAAGGTAGCGGCTTCCACAAATTTCTGAGGGGGGAACGCTTCCTTCCAGCCGATCTGCTGTTGCTTGTTCTGCAACTGCATATCTCTATAGCTTTGATAAGAGTCTTCCGTAACGGTCTTTGCCATCTGGCTGGACTCACCTGCGCTGAGGAGCAATCTCGTCTCACCGCAGAAGAAAGCCACACCGTCTGCACCCTTAACCTTTTTGTCAAGAGTAACAAACTCATAAACGTCGTCAAAGGTAAACATACCGATGCAAACATCGTCGCCGTATTCCGCATAAATAGCGTCAACGTCGGTAAATGCGGCTATGTAGCTGTACTTACGCTGTTCGGTAACAAGGAAGTCATAGCTGCCGTAGGGCAAAGCTTCCTTGGCAACAACAAGCTTCTCACCGCCGAGAATGCCGAGGGATGCGGCAGAAACACCGGGAACCACCTTAGCCTCGGAGGTGTAGTAAAGCATATTCTTGGGGAAGTCACCCTTTGCCTTGGGAACAAAGGGAAGAAGTATCATATTGGTGGAAACAGCTCTTCTGAGGTTGCTCATAACCTCGCCGCCGTAGTTTATAAGGTGGTCACTGCTTCTGCCTTCACTAAGGCAAAGGCAGGCGAGAACGGAACGGGCAACGGGTGCGGCGTAGCTGGGCATCTCAACTTTTGCAAAGTCACGGCAGTTGAAGGAAACGTTTACGTCGTTGGTGTGAGGGTTAAGACGTGCCATCTTGATGCCCATATTAACGAAAGCGTTCATCTTATCCTGCAAGGCAGAAGAAGGGAAGGATGCAACAGAGCACTTGAAGCAGTCCGCCTTGGGCATAGCGTCCTTTGCATACTGTTCATTGGTGAATATCCAAGGCAAGCCTGCCTTGTCAAGGAAAGGATAGTCGCCTGCAACAACGTCTGCCTTGAGGTAGTAAATGTTGCTGCTTCCGGAAAGGCTCTTCTTAACGGCGTCCATCAATGCCTCCTGCTCTGCCTGTTCGGCAAGCAGCTCTTCCTCATATTTAGCGCCGAGACGAAGCTTAAGCTGGTCAATAATGGGGTCAAGAGCAACAAATATGGTATCCCTTACATGTGCCTTTTCCGCAAAATACTCCATAGCCTTGTATGCGATAATAAGACTGTCCACACCGCAAATAGCTACGTTGTGCAAATACTCGTCCTCGCTTATGGAGTTAAGGGCAACACCCAAAGCGTCAAACTTAGAGAATTTGGGATAAGCCTTTTAACGGCATTTTCGCCTTCCTCCACATTGTGAGGAGTTCTGAAATGTCTGGGGTTGTGTCTTTGAATATCCTGGAACAAACGCTTTGTTAAAAGCTTATCGTCTATGGTGTGCGGCATATAGCTCTCTCCTTTTATTGCAATTATAAATAGCCTTTTAGTAAGTATAACACAAAGCTTTCCCCTTGTCAACGCAAAAAAACATACATATTCAGTAATTTTAAGTTTTTATTTTAGAGGCTTTTATTTACCTGTTGCAGGCCTGACCGGGTATACTTCCGGAAGAAGAACCGTTTGTCCTGCACCCCGCTTGCAATGCTATGCGAATTTTACCGTTTTTCTCTCTCGCCCTTCGTAATAGTTGTAGCTGTCAAAGCCTACGGAGCGCAGAACCTTTATGCCGTAGTCAAAGTTTACGCCCACACGGGTCTCTACGTGGGCATCGGAGCCGATGGTAACACACCTGCCGCCAAGCTGTCTGTAGCGTGCCATTATATCCGCCTCGGGCATTGTAACGCTGTAGGACGTGCCGACAAGGGCAAGATTAAGCTCAAGGCTTATCTCCTTTTCTATGACTGTCTTTAATATTTTGTCTACGGCGGCGCTGTAAGGGGCAAGGCTTATGCCCTTACCGTACCTGCCGTTTATGTATTTCACAGGGTTGCTTAGATGGGTAAGGATATCCATATCCACCCTTTCCACCATCTCCTGCATATCCGCAAAATACTGCGTCATATATTCGTCAAGCATCTCTGCCGTCCAGTCCGTAAAATCAATGCGGCTGAAGCACTCGGTATACTGCCCGTAGCGCACGGCGTGCACGGAGCTCAACACCGCGTCCGGCTGTATTGCGGCAACTATCTCCGCCGCTTTTGCAGCGTCCCAGACCGCCTCACCCAGCTCTACACCTGCAAGCACCTTCAACTTGCCGTTAAGGCGCCGAGCATCTGCTACGGAAGCCAAAATATGGGGTATGCTGTTTATATCGGTGTAATCCTGTATGTCTGCGTGGTCGGAGATAACAATGCCGTCCAGCCCGAATTTTAAAGCACCCTCACAAAGAGCCTCAGGACTGCATACTGCATCGTGGGAGTGGGTGGTGTGGTTGTGGCTGTCTATTTTTAACATAAGGCGTTCCTTTCGGTTAAAAGGGTTTGTTGAGCCTATGTTAACATAAAGACAAGGCTTTTGCAACACTTCACCGCAAAACAGCCGCCCTTTCTCTTTGTGTTGCCTTTCGGGTCGTCGTGGGCGCCGACCCCTACCGGTGGTATTTGTTACGTTTATGCGCAGATTTTAGGTTTTATCTAATATAAATACTTTTTTCGGCTTGCCGAAAAAACACCTTTTCTCTTATCTCTTATCTTTTATCTATTATCTGCAAGCAAAAAACGCTCCGTTTCGGAGCGTTTTTTCTTGCTTTATTCCGGGTTATATTGTATTATTTAAGAGAGTCGAGAACTTCCTTGGTATCTCTTGCAATAACAAGCTCTTCATTAGTGGGGATAACGAATACACGTACTGCACTGCCGTCTGCGGAAATGTCGCAGGGTGCGGGGAGAGAGCGAACACTCAAGTTCTTTTCTGCGTCAACCTTGATGCCAAGGTATTCCATATCCTTAAGGGAGTGGAAGCGTACTTCGTGGTCGTTTTCACCGATACCTGCGGTGAACACAACAGCGTCAACACCGTTCATAGCTGCGGCGTATGCGCCAACGAACTTCTTGATTTCGTAAACAAGGATATCGAAAGCAAGCTTTGCGTCCTTGTTGCCCTCAGCGATAGCGGCGTGAACGTCACGCAGGTCGCTGGAAACGCCGGAAACACCGAGAAGGCCGCACTTTTTGTTCATCCAGTCGCCGATCTTATCAACGGGGATGTTTTCCTTTTCCATAACGTAAGGAACAACAGCGGGGTCGATAGCGCCGCAACGGGAGCCCATAATGATACCGTCAAGAGGGGTGAAGCCCATACTGGTATCCACAACCTTGCCGCCCTTAACTGCGCTGATGGAAGAGCCGTTGCCCAAGTGGCAGGTAACTATCTTAGTTTCCTCAACGGGCTTATCAAGCCACTTTGCACATTCCTGTGCCACATATCTGTGGGAGGTGCCGTGTGCGCCGTAACGCTTGATGTGGTGCTTTCTGGAAACGTTTATGTCGATAGGGAAGGTAGAAGCATATTCGGGGATGGTTGCGTGGAAGGAAGTGTCGATAACCAGCACCATAGGAGTGTTGGGCATAACAGCCTTACAGCCCTCGATACCCTGAAGGTGAGGAGGAGTGTGAAGGGGTGCAAGCACAACGCACTTCTTAAGGTCCTCAATAGCCTCGTCGGTAACAAGAGTGGGCTTGGTTATCCAAGGACCGCCCTGTACCACACGGTGACCGATAGCAGAAATATCGCTCATATCCTTGATAACGCCGTACTGTGCATCAAGCAAAGCGTCTATCATAGCACGGGTAGCCTCGTTATGGGTGGGCATAGCCACTTCTTTAGAAAACTTCTCGCCTGTTTGCAGGTTAGTGTGGGTAATTTTGCCGTCTATGCCGATACGCTCGCACAGACCCTTTGCAAGCACTTCCTCCTTGGTCATTTCAAAAAGCTGATACTTAAGGGAAGAGCTGCCTGCGTTAACAACCAATATAAACATAGTGTATCTCCTTACAGAAAATTATTCTAACATTACAATTATACTACCAAAAGCTTCCGAATGCAAGAGGAAAAGGTGCAATAATATGGAAAAACAAAGAAAAACCGTCGCGGTTATATGTGAATACAACCCCTTTCATCACGGACACCGCTATCAAATATCACATCTTAAGGAAAAATATGACCGTGTTGTTGGCATAATGAGCGGCGCCTTTGTCCAGCGCGGAGAGGTTGCCGTGGCAGACAAGTACCGCCGTGCCGCCGCCGCTGTGGAGGGCGGTATGGACTTGGTGGTTGAACTCCCTTTCCCCTACTGCCTGTCCTCGGGTGCGGATTTTGCCATGGCAGGCGTGCGCATAGCCGCCGCTTTTGGGGTAGACGCCCTTGCCTTTGGATGCGAAACGCCGGGCGCGCCTCTTTTTGAGATGGCAAGGGTGGCAAGTACGCCGGATTTTGAAACAGAGCTGGCAGAGCTTATAAAGGCATCCCCCAGTCTTTCATATCCAAAGGCAAAGTGCTTGCTTATGGAAAAGCACTTAGGGGCTGAGGCGGCGAGGGCGCTTTCCACGCCCAACAATATTTTAGCGCTGGAATATATAAGCTGTTGCATTAAAGAAGGGATAGATATAGAGCTGTATCCTATGCAACGGGTTCTCGGCTACAAAAGCGCCGCAGAGATACGGGATGCCGAGGATATGAGCACAGAGGTACCCTTTCCCGTTTTCTTCGGCGACAGGCGAAATATTAAGCACAGAGAAAGGGAGCTTATATCTCTCCTTAGAAGGGGCGATTTTACGGGGCTTTACTGCATAGATGCAGGGCTTGCCGCCGCCCTTAATGCCGCCGCAAGAAAAGCGACAAGCCTTGAGGAGCTTATCTCCGAGGCGACAGGCAAGACCTACACCGCCGCAAGGGTACGCCGTGCCATAGTGACGGCGTGGCTTGGAATAAAAGCGGAGGCGGTGAAAGTGCCGCCCCTATACACAAATCTGCTGGCGGCAAACAAAAAAGGAACAGAGTTTTTGAGCGAGCGCAAAAAGCGCCTTGCCCTGCCCCTAATAACGAAGCCTGCAGATTACACAAAGCTTGCTCCTGAAGCTGTAGCGGCTTTTGAAGCCGCCCTTGCCGCAGAGGAACAAGCGGCGCTGTGCACCGCAGAGATAAAGCCTTACACCTCTCCCCTGACAGCCACGCCGTATATTAAGAAATAATAATTACTCTCAGCCAAAAGATGCTCCCCTGTGCCGTTTGCACAGGGGAGCGTTTTGTTGTAGCGTTGGGGTGGTTTTAACCGTTTTCTTTTATTTTCTCTACGGTGGAAGCGATGTTCTCTTCGATATCTTCCAACCGTTCTTCAAAAAGGTTGTTCCACGAGCTTTCGAACGCATCAATAACGTCAGCGGTCATCCATCTCCCGTCAAACACCTGACCAAGGTCAAAGCGGCGGGAATTCAATATACAGTTTTCAAGCACCGCACCGCTGTGGGTATCGGTGTGCTCCCCCCTCTTAAGCAGTTTTTCGTAATATGCAGGGGTTACGTAGTCCTTGCTGTATGCGCCCAAAGCGTCAAGCAGAACGCCAAGCTCTTCACCCTTTTCCCCGCGGGAATTTTCGCCGTTGGGAACAAAGAGGACGCTTGAAGCAAAAGAAAGCATATGGTGATAGTACCTATCTTGTTCTGTGCTGTACTTAGGGATGGGAAGAACGCCAAACTCATCGTTCATATCGCTGAAACAGGGGAACTTAATAAGAGAGGTCATATAAAAGAGTCCTCTGCCTTCTTTAAAAGCGTTTATGTTTGACTCGTGTGGATTGTAGCCATCGTACGGCATTGTGTACACATCAAGGTCGCAGATGAAGACGTCATTGCTATTGAGGTAAAGGTTAGTTGCAGCCACAAAAACATCATAGTTTTCTTTGTTGAGAAGGGCATAATAGGGCTCGTCGTTATCATCCTTCTCGACTGCTCTGCCGCCGCTTGCCAGCAGGTGGTTGTAAAGGTTGGACCTTTCGGTAAGCAAGCCGTAAAGATCAGATTTGTCCCTCTTGCCGTCGGCGTTAAGGTCGGCACCGAAGCCTGTAACGATGTTCTTGAATTCTTCAAAGGTCCAATCGCCTGCAAGTGCCATATCATAAAGCGCCTGCACGTCGCCTCCCTTTCTTTCATAAAGGTCTTTATTGAAAAATAGGACTGAGGTGCCGTCGTTATCGTAGGTGTTGATATCGCCCAGCGCATAGTAAAGCTTACCGCAGACGGAGAGGTCTTCTACTGCGTTTTGATCCCACCAAGCTTGGCTGAAATCAATACCGAGGTCGTTGAGGTCGGTAAGCAAGCCGTCTTCCGCAAATGCGTAGTAGTAATAATAGGTTTCAAAGCAGAAGTCATATTCAGCAGTGCCGGCAAGGATATCGTCCTGAAGCATTGTGCGTATCTCACCTGCAGTCTTAGTGCTCATTTCGCCGGTAACGGTGCAGTTGTATTTTTTCTGCACCTCATCAAGCACCTTCTTTTTTGCAAGGTTGATGCTTGTCATATCGCCGTTTTCGCTGTCTTCCCATATCACCTCACCCTGAAAGTCAATGGTGGGCTTACCGTAGCCGAACCAGCGCTGGAGAATGTTGAATTTTCTGCCGCCCATATCTACCGCTTCGGGCAGAAGGTCAGCATAAGCGCCTGACTCTCCCTCGTTTTCAGAAGAACTCACGGTGTCGGATGCTTCTTCGGAAGTATCTTCCACGTCATCTACAAAGGACATTTCACCGCCGATGCTGATTTCGCCGTTGGTGTTTTTGTCCTCTGAGGAATCCTTCTTGTCTTCTTCATCTTCGGCCCGGGTTGAGTCCTTGTCGTCGTATTTCTTTTCCGTTTCGTTGCCACCGCAGGCAAAAACAGAAAGGCAAAGGCATACCGCCAGCAAAAGAACAAAAAGCTTTTTCAGCATAACTCTATCCCTCCAGTGTTTTATGTACGGTTTGTTATGGTTTGTGTGTATATATTATATCGCCTAAGTCAAACAAATTCAATACTTGGGTAGACGTTTTTTCTCAACTTCACTTGTTTAATCACATAGGTAAGTTACAATCTGTTAGCAAAAGGGTATCAAGTGCAAAAGGCTTGCCCCCTATTTGGGAGGCAAGCCTTTTAATGTTGATATTTATCCGCGTGTTACCGCATAAAGCTCCGAATAGTCACGGCTGTATATGTGGCTTGCTTCGTTCCAAGGACCGAAGAGCTCTGCTATAGAACCGCCGGATGCACGGTAGTTATTGATTACACGGATATCGTTTGCGTTGAGGAGTATTACAGCGTCATCAACATCTGCAGCCAAGTAGTATGCACCTTGGATGGTTGCGATGTTGTTACGGTAGTCTCTTATCTTTCTGGTGTCTGCCGCATTGATTTCGCCGTTGCCGTCAACGTCACCGTTTACAACTATCTGAACTTCGTCATATACGGTGCCTTCGATTACCAGCTGTACCTTTGCGCCTGTGCCAACGTAGAAGGCGTTGTATGCGCTGCCGTCTTCGTTAACTACACGTACCTCGTAGTCAATATCTTCGGGTGCGGTGTAAGCGTTGATGAAGTACATATTGATAAATTCGTCTATTGCAACCTGCTTGCTCTTGTATGCAGCCATATTGAAGATAAGGTCTTCTTCAACGTAACCGGTTACAGCGCTGCCGCGCTTAGTTACTCTCTCGTCGGTGGGGCTAACTCTTTCAAGAGGACTTTCTTCCTCAAGGATGAGCTTGTCGGGTACTACGAAGGCGTCGAAGGAGCCTTCAAATACGTTGCCGTATGCAGTATCGTCAAATACTACGTTAAGAGTTTGCCAGCCGAGACAATCTGCGTAATCACTATTGTCAGTGGTGGGCAGTGCGTCTACCGTGTACAGGCTCTTGTCGATGAGGGTACGGTCGCCGTTTTCATATATCCTGTAGAGGTCATAAGTGGTGTCGTCCAACGTCTCGTTGACAATGTACCATTCTTCGGTAGCAACAAGCTCGTAACT
>SVRF01000004.1 GCA_015064945.1 Oscillospiraceae bacterium
ATTTCCCTCCTGTATAAGGTCAAGGAAGAACATACCGCGGTTTACGTAGCGCTTTGCTATACTTACAACGAGACGAAGGTTAGCCTCAACAAGCTGTTGCTTTGCCATAGTGTCGCCTGCCGCCATCTTACAAGCCAGCTCCAGCTCTTTATCTGCGGAAAGAAGGGGAACCTTACCGATTTCCTTCAAGTACATACGAACAGGGTCGTCCATAGGAAGACCGTCCTTGGACAAAAGCTCGTCCACGTCCTCCTGACACTTTTCGAGGTCTTCAGCCTCTTCGTCCACATCCTCAAATATGCTGTTCTCGTGGTCGTTTACTATCTCTATACCCTTAGCTTCAAATTCCGCAACAAGCTTTTCAAAAAGCTCTATGGTGCAGTCTGCACCGTCAAGCATATCAAGAAATTCACCCGATGTAAGTGTGCTCTTTTCCTCAACCAAGTTCATATTAACCATAGGTTCAGATGTCTTTGCGGTCTTTATTTCTTTATTTTCCATAATCTATTTGTCCTCCGAAGATTTCTTTTTTTCCTTAAGTTTAGCTATATATTCTTCCAATGCGGCGGCACCCCTTTCCGAAATGTCCGCATCGTAATCCAATTTTAGTTTTTCACGCTCAAGAGCTTGTATGCACGCTGCAAGCGCAGAAGAGCTGTTATCGTTTACCGCCTGTCTTGCCGCAAGCATACCTGTAACCCGTGACAACTCCTCCGAGGTAAGCACGCCGTCCTTTGACAGAACAGGCTCTCTGCCTGCCGCAAAATCCTCGGCATACAGTCTGAAGACCTTTGCCGAAAACTCCGTAACAAAGCTGTTTTCCGTAAGCTTTTCCGCCACGGGGGGATACAGCTCGGGCTTAAAAAGAAGCATACCCAAAAGCCTCTCCTCTATCATAACCGCTGCGGGAAGCTTCACACGGTCACGGTTGACCTTGTCGCCGAAGCCCAAAGCGTTTTGCATCTCTCTGCCTGCTTCTTCCTTCTTGCCCCGCTTTGCGGCAATTACAAGCTTACGCTCCACACTCTCCAACGCGGCAGAAAGGCTGACACCGCAAATCTCGCCTATGCGTGCGGCACAAATCTCCCTCTCCGCCTTGCCGCCCAGTGTTGCGGCATAGGCACACATACGGTCAAAGGCCCTAAGCTTTTCTTCCGGCAGGCTCATATTAAAGCCCTCCGCTATTTCCTTAAGCCTGTAATCCATCTGACCCGTAGAGCCCTTTATAACTCTGCGAAAGGCTTCCGCACCAAACTGCTTGATATACTCATCAGGGTCTTTGGTGTCCCCCAGGTCCAAAATCTTTGCTCCAACGCCCACCTCACTAAGCAATTTTATTCCCTTAAGGGTGGCATTCTTACCTGCGCCGTCGCTGTCGTAGGACAGGTACACGGTTTTTGCGTGCCGTGCTATAAGACGTGCCTGTTCCGCCGTTATCGCTGTACCCAAGGTGGCAACGGCGTTACCGAAGCCCGCCTGATGCAAAGCCACGGCATCCATACAACCCTCACACATAATCAGGGTGTCCTCCCCCGAGTTCTTTGCCATATTAAGACCGAACACAAACTTGCTTTTCTTAAAACCCGGTGTGTCCGAGGTGTTTACGTACTTCCTGTCATCCGCTTCGTTAAGTCTGCGGGCGGAAAAGCCCAGCACGTCTCCGTTTACATCAATAAGCGGAAAGGCTATTCTGTTGCGGAAAATATCGTACAGCCCACCGTTTTTGCCCCTGCGGCAGAGAAAAGCCGCCTCCAGCTCCTCCACGGTAAAGCCCTGTGCCGTCAGATGCTTTGCAAGCATATCCCAGCTATCCGGCGCAAAGCCTATGCCAAAGCGGCGCACCGTAAGACTGCTGAGTGCACGTTTTTCCAAATAATCCCGTGCCGCCTGCCCCATAGGCGCATTAAGGCACTTGTGGAAAAACCTTGCCGCCTCTGTAGTTGCGGCAATAACACGGTCACGGCGTACGCGGCTTACGGGTTTCTCCTCCGTATCCTCCATCTGCAATCCCGCACGGTTTGCAAGATGCTCCACCGCTTCCCTGTATGAAAAGCCGCCCATCGCCATGGTAAAGCTTACCGCATCGCCGCCTGCACCGCAACCGAAGCAGTAATAACTGCGGGTTTTGGGGAACACCGTAAAGGACGGCGTCTTTTCGTTATGGAAAGGACAAAGCCCTATCATAACACTGCTTGCACGCTTTAGCGCAACGTATTGGGAAACTATATCCACTATATCGTTTCTGTCTTTTATTTCTTCCAAAAAGCCCGGGGAAAAAGCCATTTACTGCTCCCTTCCGTGCCCTAAACGCTCCATACCTTGGGCACGTATATTTCCTCAAAAGTGGAAATCGCATATCTGTCCGTCATTGCGGCGATATGGTCACATATACATCTTTCCGCACCGTCCGTTTCTATCATCTGCCTGTTTTCCGGCGGCAACAGCTGCGGATTTTTCTTATAATGCTCAAACAAATACTCTATAAGCAGGGCAACCTTACTGTCCTCACTTTTAGCAAGAGGACTGGTATATACCCTGTCAAACATAAACGCCCTAAGCGCCATCATTGCGGACCCATAAGGCTCCGCCATACTGATATCACCCTCGGTGCCGCCTGCTATAACCGCCGATACCATCGTAGTTATACGCTTGCTGTGGGTATCCCCAAGCAAGTCGCTTAAATCCTTGGGAATATCCTCAGGCGTAAGGAGTCCTGCACGGAATGCGTCGTCTATATCGTGGTTTATGTAAGCTATTCGGTCGGCAAACTTTACAAGCTGACCTTCCAATGTTGCCGCCTTCATTTTACCGGAATGGTTAAGGATACCGTCCCGAACCTCGGCAGTAAGGTTAAGTCCTGCACCGTCGTTTTCCAGCACGTCCACCACCCTAAGGCTTTGCTCGTAATGGCGGAAGCCGCCTTCCATAATTTCGTCAAGGGCACGCTCGCCGCTGTGACCGAATGGGGTATGCCCCAAATCGTGTCCCAGTGCCGCCGCCTCCGTCAGGTCCTCGTTAAGACGCAGGGCACGGGCAAGGGTGCGTGCTATCTGCACCACCTCAAGGGTATGGGTAAGGCGTGTGCGGTAATGGTCGTCCTTGGGGTCGATAAACACCTGCATTTTATGCATAAGTCTGCGAAAAGACTTGCTGTGAGTTATCCTATCCCTGTCACGCTGGAACTCCGTCCTTACAGGGCACGGCTCAGCATATCGAAGTCTGCCTGCGGTATCCGATGTTTTAAACGCCCGCCGACAAAGCTGAGCTTCTTCCATAAGCAAGGTCATATTTTTAGAATCCAACACGACGCACCTGCCTCTTTAAGTCTGATTAAGGGCATAATAACCCTCTACTTTAGATAATATACGCCAAAAAAATAAATTCTCCTTTAATTTTTTTAATTTTTTATTATAACTAATGTAAAAAAGCAAAAAAAGCTATTGCCAAAACAGCAGTTTTGTGATAAACTGAAAAGAAAGGTGGCGAGGAATTTTTGTTTGGATATGTAAAACCCCTTACGGCAGAGCTGCTTGTTAAGGAGTATAACCTTTACAAGGCTATATACTGCGGTCTGTGCCGCACGGGCGGAAAACGCATATCACGCCTTACACGCCTGTTTTTAAGCTATGACTTTACGGCGCTTGCCGCCCTTAGGATAGCCCTTGAGGGGGCAGAGCCAAAGCTTTGCAAAAAGCTTTGCCTTTACTCTATGAAAAAGAAGCCTGCCCTTGACTGTGATGGGGTCTTTACCTATACCGCCGCCGCTTTTGCCTGCCTTGGATACTGCAAGACGGAAGATGATATTCTGGATGAAAAGGGCTTCTCACGTTTGAAAAAGCTTGCGGTCCGTCCCCTTTTTAAACGGATGAACAAAAAGGCGGCAAAGCTTTATCCCGACCTGTACGGAAAAGTAAAGGTACACCTTGCGGAGCTTGCAGTGCTTGAAGGAGACAGCGAGCCCCACACCCTTGACAGCTATGCGGACGGTGCCGCAAAGGCTTTGGCGGTCATCGCCTCATACGGGCTTAAAGATACCGCTTACGCCATAGCATACGAGGCAGGGTACCACATCGGCAGATACATATACATAGTTGACGCTGTTGACGACCTTAAGGCTGACGGCGAAAAAGGGCGGTTCAACCCCCTTGTACGCCATTACGGAAGCTATGAGAACGCAGTGGCAAATACCGACGAGATCGCACAGACCCTACGTGCAAGCGGCGTTCGTTTTTCTGCGGCGGTGGGCTTGGCGGAGGGCTCGGTCTACACAGATATATTGCAAAATATTGCACGCTACGGTATGGAAAACACCGTTGGTGATATTTATGATAAATACGCATACACTCGAAAGGAAAGCGAAGAATTATGAAGAAACAGCTTGAGGAGATACTTACAAAAGCTTTGTCCGAGGTGGACACAGCGGCAGATGAACCTACCCTTAAAGCGGCACAGGTTGCATATCTGGGCAAAAAGGGTGCGCTTACCGCCATTCTCAGAGGTATGGGCGGTTTAAGCCCCGAAGAAAGACCTGTTATAGGTGCACTTGCAAACGAGGTGCGCACACAAATAGAAACCGCTATTGACGCAAAGCTTGGCGAGATAAAGGCAAAAGAGCTTGAGGCACGTCTGGCAAAAGAAAAGGTAGACGTTACCCTGCCTGCCAACAGCAAAAAGCCCGGCAGACTTCATCCCCTTTCTCAGGTGGAAAAGGACTTGTCCGATATATTCGTAGGTATGGGCTTTACCATTGCGGAAGGTCCCGAGGTTGAGCTGGCGTACAACAACTTTGACGCACTCAACGCTCCCGCAGACCACCCCTCCAGAGATTTTCAGGATACGTTCTACATCTCTCCCGAAGTGCTTTTGCGTACACAGACCTCTCCTGTACAGATAAGAGCGATGCAGGGCAAACAGCCCCCTATACGCATTATCTCCCCGGGCAGAGTTTACCGTTGTGACGAAGTTGACGGTACTCACTCTCCTATGTTCCACCAGCTTGAAGGTCTTGTTGTGGGCAAGGACATAAGCCTTGGCGACCTTAAGGGCACTCTTGAACAGTTTGCGAAGATTTATTTCGGCGAAGAGACCCGTACCCGTTTCCGTCCCCACAATTTCCCCTTTACCGAGCCCTCTGCAGAGGTAGACGTTAGTTGCTTTGTATGCGGCGGCAAGGGTTGCCGTTTGTGCAAGGGCGAAGGTTGGATCGAAATTTTGGGCGCAGGTATGGTACACCCTCACGTGCTTGAAAACTGCGGCATTGACCCTGAGGTTTACAGCGGCTTTGCATTCGGCGTTGGTCTTGAACGTGTTGTTATGATAAAATACGGCATTGACGATATGCGCCATCTTTACGAAAACGATTTGCGCTTCCTGTCGCAGTTTTAAGGGGAGGTTAGGATTATGAAGGTTTCACTTAATTGGATAAAGGATTACGTAGATATAGGGATCAGTGCAAAAGAATTAGCTGATATTATGACCTATACGGGCACAAAGGCTGAAAGCTGGGAGACTTTGCCCGAGAATTTGCAGAACATTGTTGTGGGCACCGTGCTTTCCACCGAAAAGCACCCTGATGCGGACAGACTTACCGTGTGCCAAATTGATGTAGGTGCAGAAAATCCCGTGCAGATAATTACCGCCGCTACCAACGTAACGGCAGGTGTTAAGGTTCCCGTTTGTCTTGACGGTGCAATACTGTTTGACGGCACAAAGATCAAGAAGGGCAAGCTTAGAGGGCTCCCCTCCGAGGGTATGCTTTGCTCTATACACGAGCTTGGTCTTACCCTTAACGACTTCCCCTATGCGGAAGATGACGGTATATTCCTTATTCAAGAGGAATGCTTTAACGGGCAGGATATCCGCGACGCGCTTAATATGCGTGACGAGGTTATTGACTTTGAGCTTACCTTTAACCGTCCCGATTGTCTGGGCTTTATAGGCATTGCAAGGGAAGCAGCGGCTTCCATAGGCAAGCCCTTCAAGCTTAATGCACCCAAATACAACAGCTCCCCTGCCGCAGGCAAGGTTGAGGACTATATAAGCGTTGAAGTGCGCAACACCAAGCTTTGCCCCCGTTATTCTGCGGCGGTTGTTACCAACGTTAAGATAGAGCCCAGCCCTCTTTGGCTTAGAGCAAGACTTAAGGCGGCAGGCGTTCGTCCCATAAACAATATCGTTGATATCACCAACTACGTAATGCTTGAGTACGGTCAGCCCATGCACGCATTCGACTACAACTATATAACCTCCAAGAAGATAGTTGTACGTAACGCCGCTGAGGGCGAATGCATTACCACTCTTGACGGTAACGAGCATACGCTTACCGAAAATATGCTTTGCATAGCTGACGGCGAAAAGCCCGTTGCACTTGCAGGCGTTATGGGCGGTCTTAACAGCGAAATTCTTGACAGCACCGCTACCGTAGTATTTGAGTCTGCAAACTTTGACCGTGCAAGCATCCGCCACACTTCCAGAGACTGCGGTCTCAGAACCGAAAGCAGCGGTAAGTTTGAGAAGGGGCTTCCCATCTGCAACACCGTACCTGCCCTTGAAAGAGCCCTTGAGCTTGTTGCAATGCTTGGTTGCGGTGAGATTGCTGAGGGTATAATAGATATATGCAACGCAGATATAGCACCCCGAAAGATTCCCTTTGACTACAAGCGCGTTAACGCGTTGCTCGGCATAGACCTCAGCCGCGACGAAATGGCTGATATGCTGAAACCCCTTGAAATGTTTGTTGAAGGTGATGAGCTGGTTGTTCCTCCTTACAGAATGGATATGGAACGCACAGCGGATATAGCAGAAGAGGTTGCAAGACTTTACGGCTACAACAAGATACCCTCCACTCTGTTTAAGGGCGAGGTTACAGTAGGCGCATACAGCAAGAGCCAAAAGTTTATAGCAGACCTTAAGGCGGCGGCTGTTGCCAACGGCTTCTATGAAATAGCAACCTATTCTTTCATCTCCCCCAAGGCTTATGACAGGATAGGTATGGCGGCGGACGACGCACGCAGAAACAGTATTAAGCTTATCAACCCTCTCGGCGAGGATACATCCGTAATGCGTACTGTTGCCCTTCCCTCTATGCTGGATGTGGTTGCATATAACCGCAACCGCAAGGCAGAGGTTATAGGTTTGTTTGAGTGCGCTACTGTTTACTACCCCACCGAGGACGGTATGTCCGACGAGCGCAAGGAGTTCGTTATTGCCATGGATGGCAAGGGCGACTTTTATGACCTTAAGGGCTATGTAGAGGCATTCCTTGACGGCGTTAACGTTAAGGCGTACAAGGTCGTTTCCGGCGAAGAAGCAGGCTTCCACCCAGGGATCTGTGCAAAGCTTTGCAAGGGCGACAAGGTTTTAGGCGTAATGGGACAGATACACCCTGCCGTTGCGGCTGAATACGGACTTAGCAAGAGCACCTATGCGGCAGTACTGTACGTTAACGAGCTTCTTGAAATTGCCGACAACAGCAAGCAGTTTAAGAAGCTGCCCGCATTCCCTGCCCTCACCCGTGACTTGGCGCTCGTTATGGACGACGGAGTTGAAGCAGGTGCTGTTGAAGATATGATAAGAAAGTCTGCCGGCAAAGCACTTGAAAGCATAAAGGTATTTGACGTTTATAAAGGCGTAGGCGTTGCCGAGGGCAAAAAGAGCGTGGCGTTCAGTCTTGTATTCCGCTTGGCTGACAAGACTATGAACGATGCCGATGCAGACAAAGCCGTAGCCAATATACTTCGCAGACTAGAGGCAGAGGCAGGCATTACCCTGCGTTCCTAAGGACACATTGCCACCGATTAAGGAGAGTAAGTTATGAACAAAATGAAGCAACCCGACCAAAAGACCCAACAGTTTAATATCTGCAATGAAAAAAATGCAGAAATGCGTAAAATGCTTACCGAGGTGTATGACGCACTTAAGGAGAAGGGTTATAACCCCATCAACCAAATAGTTGGCTATATTTTGTCGGAAGACCCTACCTACATCACAAGCTACAACAATGCTCGTTCCATTATAAGCAAGATGGACAGGTATGAACTGATGCGTGTTCTTGTTCAGGACTTCCTTCGTGTATAGACAAGCAAGTTAAGGAGAGATAATTATGGAAAACGTATTAACCTACAAGGGTAAGCCTTTGGTTCGTCAGGGCAACTTTTTGTTCTACGGCCTGCCCACAGATAAATATATTCTGTTTATGAATATATTAGAGTCTAAGAAAAGCGGAGATTTGGATATAGCAACAAAGGTGCTTGTGCAGATCCAAAGCACTTCCGATACCGCATCCTTTAACGAAAAGGTTGTTAAACAGTGTGAAAAAAGCTCGTTCTTCGACGCTTTTGAAATCGGGATGATTTGGCTGGAAAGAGAGTTAAAGAAGGCATAATGCCTTCCCCACTACTCTCTTCGTTCGCAGCGGGGACCCCGAAATTAATTAACACCTTTTCCGTTCGCTCGCGCTTTCGCGCTGCTTCGCAGCACTCACGGAAACTATTGTGCATTTTCTGCGGCACTTGTCCGCAGAAAATGCTTTTATTTTTCTATAGTGTAAAAAAAGCTCGTTCTTCGACGCTTTTGAAATCGGGATGATTTGGCCGGAAAGAGAGTTAAAGAAGGCATAATACCTTCCCCACTACTCTCTTCGTTCGCAGCGGGGACCCCGAAATTAATTAACACCTTTTCCGTTCGCTCGCGCTTTCGCGCTGCTTCGCAGCACTCACGGAAACTATTGTGCATTTTTTAGACACATAAAAATCCGCCCGAAAACGGGCGGATTTTTTACTTTGATTTTTTAACCTTAAAAACCTTTCTGAGTATCGGCTTTAGTATAGCAGGCGATTTGAAAACATAGACCTTTATAACAAACACCTCCTTATCGACAGACAGCAAATACGCCCAAACTTAAAATAGCTACGCCCTGCACACAAACTAAAACTCCGTAGGGTAACAGACAAGTAAGTATCACCCCGACTCCGAAGGCGCAGGCGCAGGCGGCACACAGTCGGTTTCTTACACACATACGGCTTCCCTCCATATTTTATAATACGCAAAGGCTTGTTTTTTGTTAAAAGGTATTTGTGCGTCCGAGAGCGCATAGAATTTAATAAAAAACACAAAAAGGAGAAGTCAATTATGAAAGCGGAAATCGCAACAATACAGCTACCACGCACTATTTTGGAAACAGGCGCAGACAAGGATATTGAACTTGAATGCAATTTGGCCGACTACCTACCCGGGATAAACAGAGTTATACGCACCGAAGCAAATGTTATACCTGAGGAAACCACTATAAACGGAAGCAAAGCCGAGGTTAAAGGTAAAGCCGTATTCTCTTTACTTTACGAATCCGATTATAAGGCGAAGCTTAAAAACGAAAAGTACACCGCCGATTTTATACAGCGCTTTGACGTGGGAGATTTGCCAAAGGGTGAATGCTTTGCAAGTTCAAGTTGCAGATGCAATTACGTAAGTTGTAAAACTCTTAATCCGCGGCGTTTTGTTCTTAAATGCAGGGCAGACATTCACCTGGATATAAAGGCTATGCAAAGTACCGCGGTTGTTTCTATGGAGGACTGCAAAGGAGCGTTTTTTAAATCCGAAAAGCATCACTTCAATCGATGTGCACCGCAAATACGTAAAGATTTCAGTCTTGAGGAAAGCTTTTCTTTAGAAGGGCAAGAGCCCATAGCCGAAATAATTTGCGCCACACTGCGATTTATGCCGTCGGAGGTAAGTGTTTCCGACTGCAGTGCGGCAATTCGAAGCAATGGAATTTTCAAGTGTCTGTATGAGGCTGAAAACGGAGATATAAAGCTTATAGAACGCAATTTTCCCGCAAACGTTACGGTAGACGACGAAACCGTTTACGAAGGCTGTGAATGCGGGGCTGAAATGATATGCGGTAGCTGTGAGGTTATAAAGGAGCAGGACAATTACGGTGAATACCGCATAATTGTTATGAACTGTAACGCAACAGCTTGCCTAAGTATTTATGAAAGAAGCGATATCAAAGTACCTACCGATATGTATTACGAGGAATACGAGTGCGCCGCTAAAAGCGAAAGCCTTGGTTTTGAAGAATTAGAATTATTACCAAGACACAAATTTGGCATAGAAAAGCATTTAGAACCGCAAGAACTGCCTTTTACGGAATGCGTAGATACGGACGGAGTATTATATGTAACAGAGGCGGTAGCAGGAGAAAGCGGCATAAAAATAAAGGGTAAATTGTTGCTTAACGTGCTGGGAAAAGGCGAAAACGGATTTTATACCCAAGATTTCAGCGTACCTTTTGAGGAAGAGCTGCCCCTTGGCAGCTTTGGATGTAACTGTAAAATCAAGGCAAATGCAATACTTTGCAGTGTTAACACAGAGCTTTCCGAAAGCGGTGTAATGAAGCTTAAGGCAACGGGCGAGCTTTGTTGTACCGCCCACAAAAAGAGTGTGTTATATGCAATTACTGACGCAGAGGTATGCAAACGGGAAGACGCAGATGATAACCGCAAACCTGTAATCATATATTATCCCGACCCGGGTGAAACTGCGTGGGAGATAGGAAAAAGGTATCACACAAACCCCCAAAGTGTTATGGATAACAACCTTGATGTATTCGATAAGGATGGAGTGATAACCAAAGAACACAGCGTTCTGTTTATGTAGCCGTATTAAATCCCCCATTATTGTGTTAAATTATCACTCCGTACGGCAAAAACGTTTTAGAAATGCATATGAAAACGCCTTGCAGATGACTGCAAGGCGTTTCGATTACTTATCCGTTATGCTGCGGCGGGGGGTTGTGCCGCATTACATAGTTTAATAAATAATTAAGTGTTTAAGCTTATGCTCTCTTCTTAAGAACAACAACAGCACCTGCGGAGATAACAGCGAGAACTGCGAATGCAGCAATGCCGAGGTCGCCGGTAGTAGGCTGGTCATTGTTGTTTTCAGGTTCAGAGGATTCTTCTACGGAAGATTCTTCGGAAGTTTCTTCGGAAGTTTCTTCAGAAGTGGTATCTTCAACGGGAGCTTCAGGGAGAACCTTGATAACGTCGCCGTCAGCGATGGAAGCGAGGTTGTTGGTGCCGTCGCCGATGAGCCAATCAGTAACGATGATGTCTTCTTCAGTGATTTCTGCGCCTTCTGCAACGTTGTAAGTAGCAGTAAGAACTACGTCGCCTTCGTTGTAGCCGATAGCGTCTGCGAAGGAAACGATGATGCCGTTAGCTGCAACGTCGAGATCGTTAACAACGGCACGGATGGGAGTGGTCTTGGAACCTTCAACGTAAGTGAGGTCTTCAGAGGTGGTAAGAGTGAAGCTACCGTTGCCGATGCCTGCGGGAAGAGTAACGGTGATGAGGCCGGTACCGTCTTCATTTACAGTGTAAGTAAAGGTGAAGGTGATTTCTGCGGGGCCTACAACAACGTCTTCGGAAGTTTCAGCGGAGTCTTCGGAAGTTTCAGCAGAATCTTCGGAAGTTTCAGCGGAGTCTTCAGAGGTTTCAGCGGAATCTTCGGAAGTTTCAGCGGAATCTTCGGAAGTTTCAGCAGAGTCTTCGGAAGTTTCAGCAGAGTCTTCGGAAGTTTCAGCAGAGTCTTCAGAGGTTTCAGCAGAGTCTTCGGAAGTTTCAACGGAAACTTCAGAAGTTTCTACGGATTCGTCAACGGATTCAACGGATTCTTCTGCAGATACGGTAAAGCAAGTGAATGCTACCATAACGATTGCGAGAAGAAGAGCAATTGTCTTTCTCATTTTAGTTCTTTCTCCTTGATTAAATAAAAATTTTCTTTTGCTTGGGATAAATGAGTTTTGATGCGTAGGTTTTGTTTTAATTGCGTAACCCCCTCCTTTGCCCCATTAAGGACCAAACTGCGGTAAACCGCAACGAGTGCACCCTAACAGAGCAGCATAACCGGACTGACCAAAGGGCAAGCCCTATGGTCAACCACCATTATACCTGGTGCAAAGCACAGCGTGTGCAAGCACACATCCGTGAATTACAGGGTTAGCAAAGCAACTGCGCCCGCCACACCGAAAGCGACGGCGAGGCAGAGCGGCTGCCCCCACGCAAAGATTGTTACCCTATAATCACCTATATTATATAGCGGTGTTTGCAATTTGTCAATACTTTTTTTAAAAATTATTATGTCAATATTAACCTAATGAGCGAGTGTATTGCTGTGATTTGTAGTACAAAACACCATATTTACATTTGGGTTGATTTGCCATTCTATTTGTGTTATAATAACACGAAAGGCAGGTGTCATTATGGCGGCTTGCGATATTTGTCCGAGAAGATGCGGCGTTGACCGAAACACTGCGTTTGGCTTTTGCGGCGAGGGTGCGCCGGTGCGTGTCGCGCGTGCTGCGCCCCACTATTGGGAGGAGCCGTGTATATCCGGCATAAAGGGCAGCGGCACGGTGTTTTTCAGCGGTTGCAACCTTAGATGCGCGTTTTGCCAAAACGGTGCTATATCCCACAAAGGGATAGGCGAAAAAGTTACTGCCTGTCAGCTTGCCGATATTTTTATGCGATTGCAGGCAGAGGATGTGCACAACATAAACCTGGTTACGCCCACGCATTTTGCCGTGCAAATAAAAGAAGCCTTGTTGTCCGCAAAAAGCAAGGGGCTTTACTTACCTATCGTGTGGAACAGCGGCGGATACGAAAGCGTTGATACTTTGCGTTTGCTTAAAGACGTTATTGACATCTATATGCCCGACTTTAAATACGTAAGTGCAGATCTAAGCCGCAAATACTCCCATGCAGAGGACTATTTCTCCGTAGCGAAGGCGGCACTTGATGAGATGGTGTTGCAAAAAGGCGGTGCTGTATTTGAGGATGGGATTATGCAAAAGGGTGTGCTGGTACGGCATTTGGTTTTGCCCGGTTGTACCCATGACAGCAAAGCGGTTTTACGCTTTTTGCACCGCAGGTACGGTGCGTCTGTATACATAAGCGTAATGAAGCAATATACTCCGCCTAAGCATCCCGTACCCGACCAACTGGGACGGGCGCTTTATGAGGAGGAATACAAAGAGGTATGTGAATACGCCGAGAAGCTTGGCATAGAGCAAGGCTTTTTTCAAGAGGGAGACCCTGTAGGCGAAAGCTTTGTTCCCGATTTTGATTTAAGCGGGGTGAAATGAGTTTGGTTGATAAAGAAACACTTGTAAGGGTTAAGGACTATATACCCGATATATATGTTGACTTACCCTACAGCCGTAATGACAATTTTACGGGAAAAAGGCTTTATAATTTTAAGGATGCCTATTTACGCTACGGTACGGTGTTAAAGCTTAAAGCCGCACAGGAATATGTGCGTGCGCACGGGGCGAGCATAATGATACTTGATGCGTACCGTCCTGCCGCCGCCCAATTTATTATGTGGGAGGCTATGCCCGACGATGATTTTGTTGCCGACCCAAGACGGGGTTTTTCCAAGCATACGAGAGGAAGCACGGTAGATGTGACTTTGGTTACTCCCGAGGGTAGGCCTGTTGCTATGCCCTCCCCTTTTGACGATTTCAGCGGCGGAGCAAAACGGGTATACGACAACGTGCCCGAGGATGCGAGAAACAATATTCTGCTGTTGGAAGCCGCTATGGAGCAAGCAGGTTTTTGGGGCTACATAAACGAGTGGTGGCATTTTAACGACCACGATATTTACCCTGTGTTGGAAGAACCGGAGTTTTCGCTTTTATGAGGAGGCGGTCTTATGGAAAACAAATGCCTTAGCTGTGAATATTTCGATTATGATGACGAGACCGATACAGAAGGCTGTACCCGTGGGCTTGACGAAGATGATATGCTTAGATTTATGATGGGACAGACTGCTGCGTGTCCTTATTATAAATTCTACGACGAATACAAAACAGTAAGAAAACAGAACTGAAAGGTGGGTTTTGACAATGATAAACAAAAAGATGGAACAGTTGGGAAAGGTGCGCTCTGTTATACGCGAGCTGTTTGAGTACGGTAAAAAGCGCAAGGCGGAGATCGGCGAGGACAAGGTGTTTGATTTCAGCTTGGGCAATCCCTCCGTACCTGCACCCGACTGTGTCAACGAAACTATAAAGGCGCTTACCGAAGAGATGAGCTCTTTGCAGCTTCACGGCTATTCCTCTGCACAGGGCGATGCGGGTGTACGCAAATCCATTGCCGACTACTTGAACAAAGAGCACGGTGAGAGCTTCACCCCTGACAGCATTTATATGACGGTTGGTGCCGCCGCCAGCCTTACCATTTGTCTTAATGCTTTGGTATGTGACGGCGACGAGGTTATAGCTTTTGCGCCATTCTTCCCCGAATACCGCGTGTTCTCCGAAAGCGCAGGCGCTAAATTTGTTGCCCTTGCCCCCACAGAGGATTTCCAAATCGACGGAGAGGCATTTGCCGCGGCAATAAACGCAAATACCAAGGCGGTTATTGTCAACAGCCCCAACAATCCCTCCGGCGTTGTACTTACCGAGGAAAGCATAAAAACGCTTTGTGCCGTGCTTAAGGATAAAAGCAAAGAATACGGACATCCTATATATTTGATAACAGACGAGCCTTACAGAGAACTGGTTTACGACGGAGTTAAGGTACCCTTTATCACCAAGTATTACGATAACTGTCTTGTTTGCTACTCCTTCAGTAAATCCCTATCCATACCCGGTGAGCGTATCGGCTACATAGCCGTATCGCCGAGGATGAATTGTGAAAGAGACGTTTATGCGGCCATTTGCGGTGCGGGCAGAGCGCTTGGCTATGTTTGCGCTCCCTGTATGTTCCAGTTCGTTGCCGCAAGATGTTTGGGGCAAACGGCAGATGTCTCTGTCTATAAGCACAACAGAGACCTGCTTTACAACGCCCTTTGCGAATACGGCTACAAATGCGTTAAGCCTGACGGCGCTTTCTATTTGTTCCTTAAGACCCCTGAGGAAGACGCATCTGCCTTTTGCGAAAACGCAAAAAAGAAGGAGCTGTTGGTTGTACCCTCCGACTCGTTCGGTTGCCCCGGCTATGTTAGGATATCCTACTGTGTATCCACAAAGCAGATAGAAAATGCTCTGCCCGCTTTTAAGGCATTGGCAGAGGAATACGGCTTGAAATAAGGAGAGCTTTATGAAAACAAGAAAAGAGATGAACCCCGAGTTTTTGTGGGACTTAAGCCATATATTCAAAGACGATTCCGCTTGGGAAGCGGCTTGTGAGGAAGCCGAAACGGCTATTGCCGCAGTTGCCGAAGCGCAAGGCACCTTGGGCGACAGCGCAGAAGCAATGAAAAAAGGCATAGGTCTTATGTGCGATGCGGAAGAAAAGGTTATGCTTTGCTATCTGTATCCTATGCTTAAAAAGTCCACCGATGCAGGCGACAGCACTTTTCAGGCTATGGAAGCGAAGGCTATGGGGCTTATTGTAAAGCTTCAGTCTGCGGCGGCTTTCCTTAATCCCGAAATAGTTGCCATCCCCGAAGATCGTTTTGAGGAAATAGTGGCAAACCCCATACTTAAAGACGAGCTTTTCAGTCTGCGCAAGGTAGTCAAGGCTAAGGCGCACACACTGTCAGCTGAGCAAGAGCTTATGCTGGCAAAGCTTGCCGATGCGGCACAGACACCCGATAACGCATTCTCTATGCTTAACAACGTGGATTTGGAGTTTCCTACTATCAAGGACGCCGAAGGCAAGGATGTTCGGCTTAGCAACGGCAACTTCGGTGTTTACAGAGAAAGCCCCGTACGCAGTGTAAGAGAGGCAGCGTTTACCTCTTATTTTAACACCTTTAAAAAGTTTGAAAACACCATTGCGGAGCTTTACAGCGGCAGCGTTAAGCTTGATTGCTATTTCGCGGACGTGCGCGGCTACAGCAGTGCCAGAGAGTCGGCGCTTTTCAACAACGATGTTCCCGAAACAGTATATGACAGCCTTATAGAAGCGGTGCACGACAGCCTGCCCTATATGCGCAAGTATTTAGAGCTTAGGAAAAAGGTTTTAGGCCTTGAAAAGATCGATTTGTTTGACCTTTACACACCTATGGTAGAGGACGTAAGCTTTGAAATGCCCTATGAAAAGTCGGTATCTCTTGTTAAGGAAGCTCTTAAACCTCTCGGCGAAGAATACGGCAAGCTGCTTAATATGGCATTTGACAACAAGTGGATCGACGTATACGAAAACAAAGGCAAAAGAAGCGGCGCCTTTTCCTGCGGGGTACACGGCGTTCATCCCTATGTTTTGCTTAACTACACCGACACCCTTGACGACGCATTTACCCTTGCACACGAGTTGGGGCACGCAATGCACTCCTATAAGTCCTCCGAAGCCCAAAGCTTTCTTAACCACAATTACAGCATAATGGTGGCAGAGGTTGCTTCTACGGTTAACGAAGTGCTTTTGACATTACACTTGCTTAAGACCGAGACCGACCCCAAGAGACGTGCTTACGTGCTTAACCACTTCCTCGAAAGCTTCCGTACCACCCTTTACCGCCAAACCCTGTTTGCGGAGTTTGAGAGGGAGACCCACAGTATGTGCGAAAAGGGAGAGGCGCTTACGGCACAAAGTCTTTCCGAGCTGTACAAGGGGCTTGTTTCCAAGTACTATGAAGGTGCGGAGATCAATGAGATTATGGCAAACGAATGGTCTTATATCCCCCACTTTTATACCGCATTTTATGTTTATCAATATGCTACGGGCTTTTCAAGCGCAGTAGCTATTGCAAAGAATATTTTGGAGACGGGCGATGCCACAGGATATTTGAAGTTCCTTACACTGGGCGGAAGTGACTACCCGATTGAAGAGCTTAAGGTTGCGGGCGTTGACCTTACCAAGCCTGAAACCGTTAAGAATGCGTTAGGTTTGTTTGACAGCACCATCGACGAGCTTGCAGAGCTTCTGGAGAAGCTGTAAAACAACCAACATCTCACACTCGTTCGTAACGAAACCACATAACAAATAAAAAGGATGCCGTGTAGGTTTTTGAAACCTACACGGCATTAGTATTGTTAAGGTTTTATTCTGCCAAATATTCAAAAGGACCTATGAGGTCTGCATCGTACTTAAGAACGTTTGCGGCATCAAGGCTGTTGATCGTGCCGTCAAAGTTTACGTCTGCCGCCAAACTTTGGTCGTCATCCAAAGTGATAATCTTTGCATCGTGGCGAAGGATATATGCCGCATCCAAGTTGTCGGTAGAGCCGTCGCCGTTAACATCACCTATCTGATAAAAGTTTATATCTATAGTCATATCGCTTGTAACATTACCTTCTGTAACGCTGTAGGATTTGAAGCCGAAGCCTTCAACAAGAGAGATCTCGCCATCGGCAAATGAGGGAAGAATATCGGCAACAGCGGTACCTGCGGGAACGCTTATCTGAGTTTCGCCTACAACAGAACCGCCAACACCTACGTTGAAGGTAACGGTATAGTTTTCAACAAAAACAACATTTTTGTTAACGTCGCCGTCCGCCTGTGTTGCAAGTCTTGTTCTGCCGTTGGAAAGGTTCCAAAGCTTAACGTTTATATCATCACCGGTAATATCTGTGGCTGTGCCGTTAACTGCGAAGCTTACCGTAAGAACAACAGTACCTTCCGCATAATCCTCGGTATACGCAAAAGCCACGGAAAGACCGCTTACACCGTCTCTGTCATAATCTTCGTAAACGGTGCGAGAGATATCGGAAGCAAGAGATCCTTCAACAAGGCTGAGCTTATCGGAAGTATCAAAAACTATCTTACCGCTTTGTACGCCTGCAGGCAAGGTTGCGGTAAGTACGGCTGTGTTGCTGTTTTTGTCAACAACCAAGTTAAGACTGTAGGTGGGATATGAAGCCGCAAAAGCCTGCGTACCGAAAGCGCTTATCACAACAGCAAGCACAAGAACAAAAGCGATTGAAAGAGACATACCTTTTTTAAACATACCAAAACTCCTTTTTGTTTGTTTACAGCGGAATATTGCGCCGTAACCTCAATTTAAATCATTTTAACATATACACAGGAAATTGTCAATGCTGACAAAACGCACATAAACAACTCTGTGTTTTTGTGAATTTTTCACATCAGAACAATTTCACAAGCCCTGCGTCGTGCTTAAGAACTTGGGAAGCATCCAAGCTATCCACTTCGCCGTCGCCGTTAACATCTCCCACTGCCAACTGATATACATCAAGCCCTGTCAACTCTGCATCGTAGCGAAGAATGTATGCCGCATCAAGATTATCCGTTTCGCCGTCATTGGTAACATCACCTATGGCATAGCTTAGCTCTGCCGTGCAGGAGCTTATGATTTGAGGAACACCACATCTGATCGTACCGGTTATGGGTGTTGCCGCGCCCGACAAGGCGTTCTCGGACAGATGATAGCTGTAACTTACGGTGTTGCCGTCAACGGAAAGCTCTGTGCCCATAACGGTGGGGGCGCTTATTATTCCGCCGTTGCCGTTGCTAAGCACAAACATATAAGCTTGGTTGGGAATAAATGTGCCCGTATACTCTATCCTGTATGTTAAAGTCTGAGCCGCATTGTTGTAAACCACGGTCACATCTTTTACAGTGCAAGCATAAATTTCGTCACCTTCGGAGCTTTCATCGGAGCTTTCAGCTTCTGAGCTTGTTTCTTCTAAATTCTCCGCATATTCCGCACGGACAACCAAGTTCATACCGCCGACGGTTATTGTCGTTGACACAGCACTTGCATCGGTTATCTCTCCGATACCTTCCACTATAGCCCAAGTGTCAAAGCGCATCCCCGCCTCGGGAGCGTCCGCAACAACTCTGATAACAGCGCCTGATTGGTAATAATCCTGTCTGTCATCGGGGTGGACCGTGCCGTTTATGACATCTACGCTGTAAAGCTGAGTAAAGCTTCCTCTTACCGTAGCGTCACCGTAAACGGTTACCGTAGTAATTTGTGCCGTGGGGTCTGCTATTACAGCGTTGCCCTCTACAGTCCAGCCATCGAAAATGTATGCTCCACCTTCTGTTGCAAAGCGTATAGTTACCTTTTCTCCGTAGCTGTATGTGCCGCTTCCGTCACCGCCCACTACGTTAAGGGTGTACTGTGAGTCTGTATAGGTGGTTTTTATTATTACGTTGCTGTTTACGGTAAGTGCGGTGGTGCTTGCACTTGCGTCGGCAACTGTGCCGCCTACCTCTACCTCCCAGCCTGTAAACTCTTTACCTGTTACGGAGTCGGCAATTATTTCTATTACGTCTCCCGCCTTGTAGTATTCCTTTACATCAGACTCCGCTATCTTACCGCCTGTTATGGTGACGGTGTAAAGCTCGGTATAATTTGCCTTTACCGTTGCGTTGCCGTATACGGTTACTGTAGTGCTTTGTGCGGTAGAGTCTGCTATTACAGCGTTGCCCTCTACAGTCCACCCCTCAAACTCGCAATTAGTGCCGGGGGCAGGGATAAACTCTATATCTACAACACTGCCGTAGCTGTGCACACCGCTACCTGTGCCGTCCACCACATTAAGGGTGTACTGCGATGCAGTATAAACGGCGTTAACCGTCATATCCGATGTAACGGCGGAAAAATCTTTGTCCCACTTCACAAACTCATAGCCGGCAACGAGGGGAGCATCGGGGGCTGCGGCGGCGGTGCCGTAATCCACGGTTTGGGTTTTTAAAACCGTGCCGTCTTTGCCCACAAAGCTTACAGTAGGGTTTTTATCTATTATTACCACATCTACTGTATAAGGGGATATAATGTAAGACTGTGTACTCCGCACCGTTACACGCAAGGGCTTTGCGGCACTTGTAACAAGGCTTGTATCCACAGGAAAGCTATAGCTGAAGCTGTTATTTGCCACACCAAGCTGAGTGCCGTTAACGGTACGCATAGATATCTGCGTGCCGTTGGCGTTATTGAGTATAAACACATAGCTTTGGTTTGGAATAAATGTGCCGCTGTATTTCACCGTGCAATTTACGGTTTCGGTCTGCGTATTATATACCGCAAGCATAGAGCTTACCTCGCAAGCGGATGTCGCATTTACGCTGATACCGCCCACCAAGCCCAGCATAAAACAAAAGCACAAAAGGCAAGCAGTTATCTTTTTAATTTTCATATTTTTCCTCCGAACATATTTTTTTCGGCATTGTTTTCAAGTTGATTATACCATAACAACAGACATTTGCCAATAAGTATTTTTTGGCTTTTAAAGCAATTCCTCAAACAAGCACCACGGTGTGCCAACGGGCTTGGCGGTAAACTCCGTCATTTTGCCCATCCACGGAAAGCTTAGGCTATAAGACCAAAGCGCCATACCTTCTTTCTCGGTTCTGCCGCCGTATTTTCCGTCGCCGTACAGGGGCAAACGGCGGGAGGAAAACTGTACACGTATCTGGTGAGTGCGGCCTGTGTGCAACTGCACGTCGAGCAGTGACAACTGAGCGCCGTTATGATTAACTGTAGACAACAGCTTGTAATAGAGTGAAGCCTCTTTTACCCCTGCCCTGCTGTGCTTAACAACAAAGCTTTTGTTCTTTCTGCGATCGTGATACAGCAGATCCTTTAATACAGCCTCGTCAGCATCGGGAATGCCGCGCACCACGGTTAAATACCGCTTTATAAACTTACCCTCCGTTATGGCGGAAGAAAGCTTTGCCGCCGCAGAAGAGCTTTTGGCATAAACCATAAGTCCGCCTGTTCCTCTGTCCAGCCTGTGTACGGGAAAAATATCGCAGTCTAACCGTTCACGCAGAATTTGGGGCAAGGCGCCATCTCCGTCCTCCGACAGTAGACCTGCAGGTTTTATGCAGACCACAAAATCTTTGTCATCAAACAAAACCGTCATAAATCTATCTCCGCAAATTAATAGCCACCGAGGGTATAAAACCCTCGGTGGCTTATAAGTATTACACTTTAGGGTTGAGTAGCTATAAACTTACGCATAATTACCAAATCCGTCGTGTTAACAGCAGTGTCACCGTTGCCGTCGGAAGCCTTAAGGCCTGCCGAGGTTACGCCCGTCCGTTTGGAAATATATTTCCTTAGCATAAGCATATCGGTGGTATTACAGGTTGCGCTGCCGTCCAAGTCCATAGCAACAACAACTTCAATAACCGTGTCATTATAGTTTACTGTGTAGCCCGTACCTATATAGCCGGAGCTTACTGCGTTGCCTGCCAAGTTCTTAACGGTAACATCCACGGTGAACAGAGCCTTGAAGGTATTTACATCCATAGCTAAGTCGCCGCCGTAGAGATAGCTTTCATCCATAGAATAACCATCTGCCGTTGCACTTGTGGTAAGTTCAAGAACGGGGTCAGGTTCCGGCTCGGGCTCGGGAACTACAACATTATCTGAGCCGTAAACCTCTATTTCGGTAAACGCAGTTACGTAAGAAGCCGAAGTGAAGGTTACCCTTACGTATCTTGCGGTAACCCATGCGAAGTCTACCTTATGGGTGTAAACATTGCTTAACGCAGAGCCGTTTACATAAGAGTAAAGCAAAGTATCAACAAGGTTTTCTACATAATGATAGGTTACACCGTCGGTGGAGTATTCGATTTCCGCACTGTTGGTCTGATAGTCGCCAACACTGCTGCCACTGTCACCGAAGTCACAAATAGCAACCATACGGAAATTCCTTTGGGCGCCCAAGTCGATGGTCGTACCAAACTTCTGTGTGGTACCCTGGAAGGAAACGTAAGGAGTGTCCGTAGTGTTATAGCTATCCGTTGCCTTTGAGCCGTCGGTAAGCTTGGTTCTGTTTGTATCCTGCTGGTTGGTGTACTGATAGGTTATATCGGTACTGCCCTTCCAGGTGGTTGTATAGGACTTATTAAGTGCGTAGTTGGTAAGTCCGGTGGTATCTATTTCACCTGCGGTTTCGTAGTTAGCTTTAATTACCGCATCGGAACTGCCAATAGTAAAGGTGGTATTGTAAGAGTTAGCGTCACCGAAAGTGCCGCTACCGCTTTCGATAGACCAATGGGTGAAGGAGTAGCCTGTTCTTGTACTTGCGGAGATGTTAACAACCGTGCCTGCCGCATATCTGCCGCTGCCTACGCCGTAGGTAATGGAAAGGTCAAAGTCTGTACGGTAGGTTGCTTCCAGCTCGATATCGCTGTTAAGAACCTTAACAGTAGTGGTTTTAGCTGTCTTGTCGGTAATGGTTGCAATACCGTTCTTAACCTCCCAAATATCAAAGAGACCTGCGCTGGAGGTTGCAGCGGTTACCGTAAAGGTCTCACCCTTGGCAAGATACTTAACAGTGCTGCCGAAGGTGGTATCGTTCTTAACGCTTACCTTATAAACTCTGGTAAGAGTGCTGATATTTGCGGTGCCGCCGTTATACGTAGCGGTAGAACCGGAAATATTGGTAACGTTTACTATGCTGCCGGAAGATGTTCTGTAAGTACCGTAGTCATAGTCGTTTCTTACGTATGTAAAGTTATCAAGGTCTACCCAACCAACAGTACCGTTGGAGAGAGTTACCTTACCCCAGTCCCAACCGGTGATCTTAGCGTCAACAACGGTGCCGGAAGCGATGGTGCCAACAGAACCGGTTGCGGAGTTACCTGCACGGTAAACGGTTACAGAGGAGTTTGCCTTGTAAAGACCGGGCTTGTAATACTTATAGTTGGGGTTGTAATATGTGTTCTTCACAGTATCGGTAGAAACATAAGAACCGCCGAATGCCTTGTAATAGTCATACATTCTGTCACGGAACACCTTATAATAAGTCCCATCAACGCTGAAGGAAGCGTTGGTACCGAACACGTATCTCATCTGTATAGGACAGTTCTTACCGGCAGCGTGGTAGTGGGTGTAAACCTGAGTATAGGGGTTGAAGTTGAGCTTTACGCAGATAAACGCAACGAGCATTGCGAGGTATGTAGCGGTCTTATCAAAGTGAGATGCGTACCAGTCGTACATATCCGCCTGATTCCAGTGTTCACCGGAGAAGGTAGCATCTGCAGGGAAACCGTCGGTTGCGGTTTCAATACCTATACCGGTGCTGTTGGACAAATCGGAAATATTATATTTACTTTTCTCGGTTGTAGAAGACCAATAGTTACCGCCTGCGTGCCAGCCCATTTCGTTAACGGGAAGCATCTGATAAAGGCCGTCGTTGCCGCAGGTGTAGTGCCAAGAAACGGAAGCGGTAGTAGTTCTACCGTAATTGTGGTTTGCAAGAGAAGTAGAAGTTACAGGGTATGCACCTGTATTGTGTACAACAACGTACTTCATAGAGTTTATTGTGCCGGGGCGGTTTTTCTTGCCGGAAACTATAAACTCGGTCTTCATCTGTATTTCGTGGCGTGTACCTTCTGCCATCATAAAGGAAGTGTTATTTGTAAGCAAATCGTTATCAGGCAGTTGGAGATAATCGGGCACATAGATCTCAGGCGCTACAAAGTCCGCATCCGCAATAGCGGAAACAGTGGTAGTAGCAAAAGAGAATGTGCAAACGGTGCTTATCATCATAGCAACGACAAGCATAAAGGAAATTAAGCGTTTGTGATAATTCATAATATACCTCCTATGAACATCAAATTAAGCACAATATATATTTATGGTTCATTATATCACATCGACCTTAATAATTGCAATAGTCTTTGTAAATATTTTCTTTTTTGTACAATTTTCACAGTGGAATTTTTGTAGAAAATGCACAAACGCCGAGCTGCATTTTTGTTAAGTGCGAAAAATAAAAGAGGTAAAACGATTTTGTTTTTACCTCTTTGCAAATTTAATCTTCATCCTCTTCGTCAAAATAATAGATGCTCTTTTTTTCCTGTTTTTCAAAATGGGTATCTATATACTGTTTGAGCGCGGAAAAGTCCTTTATATACTGCACCTTAAAATTAGTGCTTTGTACCGTCAACGTGCCGATGTTAAGCTTCTTTTGTTTTTCGGTTTGGATGAGAGTAAAAAAACTGCGGTCCACATCCTTAACATTGAATTTTCTGCCGTCTGAGTAGCTTATATCCACGCTGTCGCCCTTAAAATGCAGGGTGACATTGCCGTTTTTGGCAGACTTATAATAGGTGTAACCAAGAGCCAAGGCGATAATACACTCTACTGCCGCAATCTTTCCGATTCCGCTACCGTAAGTCAAGGCTACTGCTACCGCAGAAAACACCGCAAACAGTATAACAAGGCTTTTTAAATCACCTTTTTTGCGCATTACATTATCGGTTTTTACAATAAGCTCATCCATTGTTATACCTCTGTTTAAAGAATAAGTCCCCTGACAACGGGAGCTGTTTTCGGGGCTTCATCCCCTATTTCCGTAGCGGAAAGCACTACACGAGCCGCCTCTGCTATCGCATTTTCCCGATTGGTGTGCAGATATGCAATTACCTCGCCTGCCTGCACCTTATCGCCACGGCGTTTTTCCATTATTATGCCTGCGGCGTGGTCCACCCCGTCCTCCTTGCGCTCTCTGCCTGCGCCGAGGATAAGGCTTGCTCTTCCGTATTCCTTTGCGTCACTTACCGTTATGTAGCCTGTTTTTTCGGCTTTTACGGGATATACGAAACTTGCGGTTGGCAAAAGGTCGGGGTTATAAATACACTCCGCATCGCCGCCCTGCGCCTTTACCATATTTACAAAGCTCTTAAAGGCTTTTCCGCTTGCCAAGGCATCCTTTGCCATATTACGGCACTCATCAATACTGCCCTTATCGCCAAGGTGAAGCATTACTGCCGCAAGTTCTGTGCACAGCTCTGCCAAAGTGCTGTCCCCGCCTCCGTGTAACACCTCCAATGCCTCCTTGACCTCAAGGGCGTTACCTATGGCTTTGCCCAAGGGTACATCCATATCCGTAAGCAATGCCGCAGTTTTTTTGCCTGCGGCGCCCCCGATTTTAACCATCGCTTTTGCAAGTTTTTCCGCATCCTCGGGGGTTTTATTAAAGGAGCCGCTGCCAACCTTTACATCCAGTACTATGCCATCTGCGCCAGAGGCAAGCTTTTTACCCATTATGCTTGACACTATCAGGGAATGATTTTCCACCGTGCCCGTAACGTCACGAAGAGCATAAAGCTTTTTGTCCGCCGGTGCAAGGTTGCCGCTTTGACCGCTTACCGCAAGTCCTGCACTGTTAACTGCGGCAAAAAACTCCTCCTTACTCAGAGAGGTGCGAAAGCCCTTTATTGACTCCAGCTTATCAACGGTACCGCCCGTGTGTCCAAGCCCTCTGCCGCTCATTTTAGCCACCTTTATACCCAATGAAGCTACCAAGGGAGCAACTATAAGGGTGGTTTTATCGCCCACACCGCCCGTGGAATGCTTATCGATTTTTACACCGTCTATAGGTGACAAATCTACTGTTTCGCCCGAATCTCTGATGGCAAAGGTAAGATTTTCCGTCTCTTCCTCATCCATACCCTTAAGGCATATTGCCATAAGAAGTGCACTTATCTGATAATCGGGAATATTACCTGCCGTGTACTCTTTGGTTACGTATTCTATCTCCGACTTGTTAAGCTTACCGCCGTCACGCTTTTTTATTATTATATCGGTTATATGCATTATGTTAACCTCTTAGGTCGGTTTCGTTAAAGGCTGAGGGCAACAGCTCGCCAAGGCTCGTTTCCTTATAAGCCCCTGTACGGTCTGACACAAGAAGCACCTTAAGAGAAGGCGCACAAAACTCCGTCAATGCCTGACGGCACACGCCGCAGGGTGCAGTGGCAACAACGCTGTCTCCGCCGCCTGCTATTGCTATGGCGCTGAAACGTCTTTCGCCCTCGCTGACCGCCTTGAAGAGCGCAACGCGCTCGGCGCAGACAGTGGGGCTGAAAGCCGCATTTTCTATATTACATCCTGTGAAAATCTTGCCGTTTTCGGTAAGCAAAGCCGCACCTACCTTAAAGCTTGAGTAGGGGGCATAAGCGCTTTCCCTTGCGCCGACAGCGGCAAGAGCCAATTTCTTATACACCTTTTTCCATCCCCTTAACGATGCTTACAATACGGCTGGTGCCAAGTCTGTGTGCGCCTGCATTGAGGAATGCAACGCCGTCCTCTAATGAAGAGATACCGCCTGCCGCCTTTATCTTTAAGCCTTTTGGAGCGTATTTTGCAAAAATTTCCACATCCTCCATAGTTGCACCGCTTTTGGAAAACCCTGTGGAGGTTTTTATAAAGTCTGCGCCGGATTTGCCGCAGACTTCACACATCTTTATTTTTTCTTCCTTTGTAAGAAGGCAGGTTTCTATTATCACCTTTAAGACCTTATCACCACAGGCAGCTTTTACAAGGCGTATTTCTTCCTCTAAAAAAGAAAAGTCTCCGTCCTTCAAAGCACCAAGGTTTATGACCATATCCACCTCGTCCGCACCGTTTGCCACCGCATCTGCCGCCTCAAAAGCCTTTGCGGCAGAGGTGCTGTATCCGTTGGGAAAGCCCACAACGGTGCATACCTTTACCCTGCCTGCACAGTAGTCCGCACAGCGTTTTACAAAAGCAGCGGGTACGCACACGGAGGCGGTACCGTAACGGATGCCTTCGTCACATATTTCCTTTATTTGAGCCCAAGTAGCGTCTACCTTAAGCAAGGTATGGTCCACGTGGGAAAGCAATTGCTTTATATCCATAATAAATCACCCTTATACAGCCGCACCGTCGGGAATATTTTTAATAAGCTTTTTGTAAAGGGATGCGAACAAAACAAGACTGACCGTTATAGACATCATCTCTGCAATGGGGAAAGACCACCAAACGGCAGAGATCTTACCTGTAAGGGACAGCAAATACGCCGCAGGGACAAGCACCACAAGCTGACGGGCGGCAGAAACGATCATAGAGTTTATGCCCTTGCCCAAAGCCTGGAATACAGAGCCGATAACTATACAAAAGCTTGCTATGGGAAGATGCAGACTTATAGTGCCCAAAGCTTTTTCGCCTACCTCATAAAAGCTTTTGAGGTCACAGCCTGCCGGTTCAAAAATGCCGAGCAGACCGTGAGCGCAAAAGCGCATTACAAGACAGCCCACGGTAAGGAAGCAGAAGCCTGCCATCATAGCCAAACGCAAAGTCTTCATCATACGCTTGCGGTTGCCTGCACCGAAATTATAAGCCATTATGGGTATAAGTCCGTTATTAAGGCCGAACATGGGCATAAAGAAGAAGCTTTGCAGTTTGAAATACACATTGTAAATTGTGTAGCCCATCTTATTCTCAAACCCATTAAGGATGCGTTGCATAAAATAGGTCATAAACGAACCAATTCCCACCATCAGAATGGAAGGAACGCCAATGGCGTATATCTTGCCGATTATCTTAAGGTCGGGACGGAACCTAAACAAGTTAAGCCTTACGTCCTTATTTTTAAGTACGTTAAAGATAACCGCCATACAAGCAGCGAAGATCTGACCGATTACGGTGGCGTAAGCCGCACCCGCAACGCCAAGACCCAAACCGAAGGGCATTGTTATGCCAAACACCGCTTGCCCCTTGGAAAAAATAAATATAGGGTCAAGAATTATATTAATAATTGCGCCGGTTCCTTGGGTAAACATTGTATAAAGAGTTCTGCCTGTTGCCTGAAGCAGGCGTTCGAACATTATCTGAAAATAAACGCCGAAGGAAAGCAGACAAACTATACGCAGATATTGGATGCCGAACTCCTTGGTTTGAGCGTCCACATTGCAGGAGTTCATATAAATATCCACACCGAAAAAGCCGAAAAGAAGAAACGCCAAATATGCCATAAGGGCAAGGAATACGCCGTTTTCCGCAATGCGATTGGCACGGTCAAACTTCTTCTCGCCCAAGGAACGGGAAAGAAGGGCGTTAACGCCCACGGCAGTACCGGTGCCCACGCCGATAAGTATGTTTTGCACAGGGAATGCCGCACCCACAGCGTCAAGCGCTGAGGCGCTTACCTTGGCAACAAATACGCTATCCACCACGTTGTACAACGCCTGCACCATCATAGATATTATCATAGGTACTGACATCGTAATAAGCAGTTTGCCCACGGGCATAGTGCCCATTTTGTTCTCTTTTGGCGGTGCCTTTACCGCAGAACCGACTTCGCTCATTTTTAACCTCTGAATATAAAACTAAATCAACTTCTTAAGTGCGCCCGTGGGACAAAGCTCTACGCATTTGCCGCAGTCGGCACAAACTTTTGTTATATCCTTGTTTGCAAATTCGGGCTTGATAACGGTGGTAAAGCCCCTGCCTACCAAGCCGAGAATGCCCTGCTTTGCAACCTCGTCACAAACACGCACGCACAGACCGCAAAGTATACACTTACCGTTGTTTCTTTCGATAAGCTCCAGCTTTGTCTCGCTTTCGGTACGGCGTTTTGCGCCTTCAAACCTTACGGTATTGATATACATATCACTGTAACGAATAAGCTTACAGTCCTTGTAATCGTGACAGCCGCATTCAAGACAGCGCTTTGCCTCCGCTCTTGCAGCCTCTTCGGAAAATCCAAGATATATCTCGCCGAAGTCCTTTTTGCGTTCTTCTGCGGGACGGATGGGCATTTCCGCACGGGGAAGCTTTTCTCTGTCCTCAAAGTCCTTTTCGCTTACCTTGCGTTCGGAAAGGAATGGCTTTCTGTAGGGAACATCTGCGCCCTTAAGATATGCATCTACAACCAACGCCGCACGGTTACCTTCGCCGATTGCCTCGACTGCTATGCTTGCGCCCTTGTTGGTAGCATCACCTATGGCGAATACGCCTTCTATATTGGTGCGGAAGCTGTTTTCATCAGCGGCAATAATACCTCTGCGATTAAGCTCCAAGGTTTCAAAGCCATTTACGCACACCTTTTGACCGATAGCGGCAATAAAGCTGTCCGCTTCGATATACTCAAATTTGCCCTCTACGGGAACGGGGCTTCTTCTGCCGCCTGCATCGGGCTCACCCAGCTCCATAACCTGAAGCTTTACGGATTTAAGAACACCGTCTTCCCCTATCAACTCGCAGGGGTTAACAAGGAAGCGGAAGTTTACGCCCTCTTCCTTTGCTTCTTCGATCTCTATCTTTTCCGCAGGCATTTCCTTTTCGGTACGACGGTAAACAACGGTTACTTCTTTTGCACCGAGTCTTACTGCGCTGCGGCAAGCGTCCATAGCGGTATTACCGCCGCCAACGATGACAACTTTTTCACCGACGGAAACAGGGTTACCCTCTGCAATACTGCGCAAAAATTCTATGCCGCCGTATACGCCCTTAAGCTCCTCACCGGGGCAGCCTACCTTCATACCTGTCCATGCACCGATAGCAACTATAACTGCATCGTTCTGCGCCTTAAGCTCCTCAAAGCTTGCGTCTTTGCCGATAGTTACGCCGCAGCGTATTTCTACGCCTGCCTTTTGGATATGGGCTATTTCCTTATCCAAAACAGCCTTGGGCAAACGGTATTCAGGTATACCGTAACGAAGCATACCGCCCGCCTTGGGCATCTGCTCGTAAATAGTTACGGAATGGCCCTTAAGTGCCAGAAAATATGCGGTGGTAAGGCCGCCGGGGCCGCCGCCGATAACAGCAACCTTTTTGCCTGTGGGCGCTTCCTTTATTATTTCCTGTTCGTCTGCAGCAAGCACTCTGTCTGCCGCAAAGAACTTAAGCTGTGCTATGGACAAAGGCTGTTCCACATATTTTCTGCGGCAAGCCTTTTCACAGGGGTGAGGGCACACTCTGCCGATGGATGCGGGCAGAGGAAGCTTTTCCCTTAAAATACGAACTGCTTCTGCATCGTCACCTTCTGCTATTGCCTTTACATAACCCTGTACGTCTGTACCTGCAGGGCAGTTAAGGCCGCAGGGGCCTTTACAGTCACCGTCATGGTCGCTCATAAGCAGTTCAAGCGCAAGCTTGCGGGATGCAAGCACGCGAGGGCTGTTTGTATCGATATCCATACCGTCGCTTGCTACCGTAGAGCAAGCACGCATAAGCTTGGGCATGCCCTTTGCTTCTACAACGCAAAGACCGCATGCGCCGTAGTTTTTAACAAGCTCGCTCTCGCACAGGGTGGGTATCTCCACACCGCCGCGACGGGCTATTTGCAAAATAGTTTCGCCCTTTTCGCCCGTAAGGGGAATACCGTTTATTATAATATTTATCTTTTCCATAATTTGCTTATCCCCCTTCTTAGTTTACCTTTACCGCACCGAAACGGCAAACGGTAGCGCATTTTCCGCACTTAATACATTTATCGCTGTCAATAACGAAATATTCCTTAACCTTGCCGCTTATTGCGCCAACGGGACAATTGCGGGAGCACAAAGAACAGCCAACGCATTTTTCTTTGTCTATACTGTACTGTCTTAACGCGGCACATTCGCCTGCAGGGCACTTCTTTTCGTTGATGTGTGCTTCAAACTCTTCCCTAAAATACTTAATTGCGGTAAGTACAGGGTTGGGTGCTGTCTGCCCGAGGCCGCAAAGGGCACCGTCCTTGATGCCAAGGCAAAGCTCGGTAAGCAGTTCTATATCACCTTCCTTACCTTCACCTTCGGTGATACGGCTGAGCACCTCAAGCATACGCTTGGTGCCTATACGGCAATGTATACACTTACCGCAGGATTCCTTAGCGGTAAAGTCAAGGAAGAACCTTGCCATATTAACCATACAGGTGCCTTCATCCATAACAACCATACCGCCGGAGCCCATTATTGCACCGGTTGCACCAAGGCACTTGTAATCTATAATTGTGTCAAGCAGCTCTGCAGGGATACAGCCGCCGGAAGGGCCGCCCATCTGAACAGCCTTAAACTCCTTACCGTCTCTTATACCGCCGCCGATATCGTAAATAACGTGACGCAGGGTCTTACCCATAGGAACTTCCACAAGACCGCCGCGGTTTATCTTGCCTGTAAGGGCAAATACCTTTGTACCCTTGCTGTTTTCGGTACCCATTGCAGAAAAGGCACTGCCGCCGTTGTTAATTATCCACGCAACGTTTGCAAAGGTTTCTACATTGTTGATATTGGAAGGAAGGTCGTTATAACCCTTTTGTGCAGGGAAAGGAGGCTTAAGGCGAGGCATACCGCGCTTACCCTCAAGACTTTCGATAAGTGCGGTTTCTTCCCCGCACACGAAAGCGCCTGCACCTGCTTTTATACGCATGGTGCAAGAGAAGCCGCTACCCATAATATTGTTGCCCAAATAGCCCTTTTCGGTTGCCGCCGCTATAGCTTTTTCAAGACGCTTGATAGCAAGGGGATATTCCGCACGAACGTATACAACCATCTCGGATGCACCGATAGCATAAGCACCGATAAGCATACCTTCTATAAGGGTATGAGGGTCACTTTCTATAACTGCACGGTCCATAAACGCACCGGGGTCACCCTCGTCTGCGTTACAGATAAGATACTTCTTGTCACCTGCGGAAGCTCTTGCGGCGTTCCACTTAAACCAAGTGGGGAAGCCTGCGCCACCCCTGCCTGCAAGACCGGATATCTTTATTTCCTCTATTACGTCCTCAGGGCTCATATCGGAAAGAACCTTGCGGATTGCACCGTAGCCGCCCTTTGCCTCATAAGCCTCGATCTTGTCGGGGTCGATTATACCGCAGTTGCGAAGAGCAATACGGGTTTGAAGTTCCAGAAAGCTCTTATCTTCCTCGGATATCTCTATATCTGCAAGGGAAGAAAGCTCCCCTGCTCTTACTGCGCTTACTATTCTTTCACCGTCTTTTTCGGAAACACGCACCAAGCGTTTTACCAAAGCATCGCCGTCATAAATATCAACGATCGGCTCCAGATAGCACATACCTATACAGCCCGTGATTTCTACGGAAAAGCTATCCTCTGCCTTACGGTTTACCGTTAATGCGTTATGTACCTGTGCCGCACCTGCCGCAAGACCGCAGCTACCCTGACCTACTACTATACGCATCATTCTGCCGCCTCCTTCTTTAAGCCCTCAAGTATTGCCACGGCTTTATCGGGGGTGAGAGAGCCGTAGGTTGCGTCGTCTATCATCATAACGGGAGAAAGACTGCAACAGCCCAAACAAGCAACGTTTTTAAGGGAGAACAAGCCGTCATCGGTGGTGCCGCCGTCCTCGATACCCAAATGCTCACATATTGCCTTTTCTATACCATCTGCACCGTTAACATGGCAGGCAGTACCCTTGCAAAGCATTATAAGATGCTTGCCCACAGGCTTAAGTCTGAACTGAGTATAGAAGGTTGCAACACCCATTACTTTTGCAGGAGTGCTGCCTGTGTTTGCCGCTATGTGATATATTACATCAGTGGGCAGATAGCCATAAATATCCTGCGCTTTCTGCAACACCGTTATAAGATTTCCGCTGTCGCCGCCGTAACGCTTAAGAACATCATCCAAAAGCGCAAGGTCGCTCTTTGCACAATTACAGTTGCACATAAAAAACTCCTCCGATATAAATTAAAGTCCACTTTGCATTTTAACTCATATTTATAATAAAGTCAACACATTTCGTTAAATTAAATCAAAAGGTGTAATTTGGAAACGCATAGCCCTATTAAGAATATCGGCTTATCAAAGAGCCGTGACAATCACCTCAAGAAGTTTGACGACTTCTTGAGGACCCCGACAAAAAGCACCGCAAGAGAAGTAAGCGCTTCTCTTGCGGTGCAGGACATACAGAAACTATTGGTTGTTGCTTATCATTTTCCTAAGCACGGCACAGTCGGTGGTGTTTACGGCTTTATCCGCCGTTAGGTCGCTTGCCGCAAAATAACAGCCGCTAAGCGTTACCGCTTGAGAAACGTGCTTGCGCAATTGCAAATAGTCTGCCGTGGAGATATTTGCGTCACCGTTGATATCACCGTTTACGATGATAAGGGCTTCATCCGCCACTTTACCGCTACGGTCAAGGCTTTGTATCTTGTACCCCGTGCCTATATAACCGCTTGTGATAACTTGGTTTTGCGAGTTTACTATCTGCAAGGTGTTGGTGTTGCCGAAAAGTGCTGTTACGGCATCGCCCTGCGTTCCTATGACTATACCGCTCAGCATACCGTCTTCCAATGTGTTTGTTGTACCGATATATTTCAAGCTGAAGTCGTCAACAATTACGGGGTCTGCCGCATAAGCAGTGCTGAGGGTACGGATCACGGTTTGGTTGGCGTTGTCTTTAATGGGCTGTATCGCAACGTACACAGTACCGTTATATACCTTTATACCCTGTGCGGTCTGCATAAATGCAGGCAGTCTGTATACTGCGCTTAGGGTGGTGTTACCGCCGTTTGTGTACAAATATTTGTATATACGCGGCAGTTGCATTTTAGAGCCGGAATTACCCGTCATATACAAAAACTTTTGGTCCGTACCAACACCGTCTGCTTCAAACCCTTGGAAAGAATTGTTTGGCTTGTTGTTAAGCTTAAAGTTGCTTTTTACCAAAGATGCAGCATTTTTCAGGGAATAACTGCCGCCACCTGCGCTGTTTATGGCCTGATTAAGCAAGCTTGTAGTATACACCGTATAGTAAATATCGTCGGAGTTAAACTGCGTGCGAAAAACTATTCTGTTATCGCCGGAAGAAGTGTTGGATACAGCCACACGCTTTACCGCCGTACTGTCAAGAGCGCTTCCGTCAGCACTTGCATACTGAGTTCCGTTAACGGTGACCGCCGTATAAGAAGCCCCTGTTGCGGAGCTTGCGTCCACCTTATACTGTAGCCTTTGTATTGTTGTTGCAAAACTGTCGCTACCCGTTACGGGTGCGCCGCCCGTCCACAGATAGGTGGTGCCTGCAATGCTTTGGTCCACATCCAGGCTTTCGCCTATACCTGCACCTTTAAGCACTATATAATCCTTCGCCTCAGCCACGTTACCGTTTGGAATACAACGGCTGATATAGGTATCCGTTCCGTGCTTTTGGCTGACGTACAGCTCTGCCATATTCTCGGTATAAGCAAAGTTCTGCACTATGTCGTCAACAGGCAGACCCTTTACCGTATGCTTGTGGTTTGCGTGCATTTGCGTTATGGAATAATCGTCAAGAGTGTATATTTTCGTTTTGTTCTTCTTGCCGTCACCCGTAGTATCGTCAATAAAAATGCAGTAGAAATTGCCGTTAAGCATATATGCCGTCTCTATTTCCACATTAGCCTTAGCGGTAACCGTCCACACTTCTTTAAGGGTAATGGAAGAAGAAGTGTAGCTGTATTTATAAACCTTTGGGGTTTGAGAGCTGGAGCCACCGGAGAAATAAAGGGTGCTTGTACCGTCAATGCCTAAGCCCTGCATAGAACCGTTGGGCAGGTCGCCGCTATAACTTATTTGTGCAAGCTGACTGCCGCCCATATTAGCCATGGAAACCGAGCCGGAGGAGGCGGAAAGCGCGGCATTTATCTCGGAAAAGCTGTAGCAACACAGGTACTGATAATAGGAAGAACCTTTTGCGAACTTAAGCCAAAACATTATGCGGTCGGAATTAGGCGAAACGCTGAATGCCAAACGAAAAATTCTGCCGCCGGAAACAAGAGCACTGCCGCTTGAAGAAGCATACAAAAAATTGGTAAGCTTTTTCTCATCGGTTATCCTTGCACCCGTAGATACGGAGGGGTCAGGCGTGTAAATAAAACGGGATACGTTACGTGCCCAATAGGTTGAAGTATACAGTTCATCGGTGGTATCGGTAATGGTATTACCGTTAAGCCAAACGTAAACCTGCCCTTGGTACTCATAAACAGCCAAAGCCTCACCGTGACCGTAGCCTTCCAGCTTTACATAGTCAAGGCAGGTGGCGGTAAGACCGTCATCGGACACAAGGCAACGGGAAAGATACACGGAAGAGGTTACACGCTGGGTGGTAAAAACATACCTCTCTCCGCTTGGAGCGTTATAAAAATAAAACTGCTGTACCGCCTTGTTTGTGCCTAAATTCTTAAGAGTCATAACAGGGTTTGGTGTTTTGGTATAAGAGGTATAGGCGTGCACCTCTTGGAAATCAAAATAAAAAAGCGGTAAACAAAGCACCAAAGCAAGTATCAATGACAAAAGACGTTTGAACATAAAACGCACCTCCTTGTTGAATTTTACCATATAATTATATAATTTGCAAGAAATTTTATACAAAAGTGTTGTATTAATTCAAAACAAGTGTTAAAATCTTCACAAGATTTATAAAACGAGGTGATTTCTTTGCGGGTTTTTATTGCAATAGAGCTTGAAGATACGGTAAAAAACTACATAGAAGCTGCGGCAAACAGTCTTGCACTGTTTGGCAACGGAAACTTTTGCAAAAAGGACGCCTACCACATAACCTTAGCGTTTCTTGGGGAGAGGGAGAACCTAAGCACCGTAAAAGCGCTGATGGACAGTGTTGAGTTTTCGCCGTTTACCGTCAGCACCGCAAACCTTGGCAATTTCGGCAGTACCTACTTTGTTTCCGTAAAGGAAAGTCTGCCGCTTAAGAACTTACAGGCGCAGCTTGCAGAAGCGTTAAGAGCAGACAGTGTTTGGTTTGACGAAAAGCCGTTTAAGCCCCATATAACCCTTGTACGCAGGTTTGAAAAGCGGGGTCAGCCCTTTGTTTTCGTACCCGAAGTCACTTTTGAGGTGAAAGAGATTTCTCTTTTGGAAACGGTCGGTGCAGGAGTATACAAAACCCTTTATAAAAAAGCGGGAAAAATGATGAAAAATGTCTGACGTTTTTTGCAAAACACTCTTGATATGGTGGTAAAAAGGTGATATACTTAAGCCATAAAGACGAAGGAGGAAAAAGGTAATGGCAAAAAGAAAGCTTATACCTACTTGGGTTAAAGTTGCGGCGGTAGCTGCGCTTTTCGTGCCCTATAAAATAGAAACGGAAAAAGACGAGGACAACAAGCTTGTAAAGCTTTCTGCCCAGAGCCTTGCTACACGAATAACATACATCCCCGCCACAGAGGATAAGGAAAGTGATGTGTATGTACAGATACCCGGCTTTAACGCCACGGACGATTTTGATTTTGAGGACGAGGAAGAGATAGACTATGACGGTCTTTTTGAAGAGGTGGCGGACGAGATAAACTGCAGCCTTGACGCTCTTGAGACCGAAGCGGATGACACCTTGTCCGATATAGAGAAAGAGTACTTAAACGAACTTGAGTAAATTTTCAGGAGTGCCGTAAATCGGCACTCCTTTTGAATTTGAGTCCGTTTTATTACCCTGTTGTTTTGTAATAATAAAACCACCGAAAGGACAAAATGCTTTTAGGAGGTTTTATTATGATTTACAGTGTACTTACAGCTTTAGCAATGTTTTTGCTTACAGGCGAGCTTTGGGCAGGTGTCGCAGGCTTTTTCGCAGGGATAGTTGCCACAAGGTATCTGCGCAGCCGTGTGGGCGAAATTATAGAAAAGCGAGGCGGTGTTGCGGACGCACGTGTTATAAAACAGGTCTGCTACAACAACGACGGTGAAAGAGCACTTCCCGAAGATAAGGAATACACGGTGCTTGTACGTTACCGCAACGGCGAAAGGTTTAAATACACCCTGCGAGGGGATGCGGTACTGTTTAACAAATTGCGTCCGTATATAAGCAACTGATACTTGCAAAAAGGCTTTATGTGTGTTATTGTGGATACATAGAGCCTTTATCTTTACAGAGAAGGAGGGATATTTGTGCCCAAGGAAAGCGGACACAAGAAGCGCATACTGTACGTACTTAAATTTTTAGCGGAGCGCACAGACGATAATCACGGACTTAGTGTGCAAAAGCTTTTGGAACTGCTTAAAAACGCAGGCATTAATGCAGAGCGCAAAACTTTATATGACGACATAGAACAGCTTAGAGAGTTTGGCTATGACATCCGACTGGAAAAAGGAAAAGACGGCGGATACCGACTGGCAAGCAGAGAGTTTGAGCTGTCGGAGCTGGTTTTGCTTACGGATGCCGTACAAAGCTCCCGTTTTATAACAGAAAAGAAAAGCGCAGGGCTTATTAAAAAGCTTGCTTCCCTCACCAGCGTACACGAGGGCAAAAGTCTTTCCCGTCAAGTACAGGTAAGCGGCAGGATAAAGAATATGAACGAGACCATATTCTACAGCGTGGACACTTTGCACAGCGCCATTGACGGTAACAAGCGCATAAGCTTTTACTATTTTGATCATAACCGCCTTAAGGAAAAGGTTTTCAGGCACGACGGCAAGCTTTACACCGCAAGCCCCCTTTCTCTTTGCTGGGATAACGAGTATTATTATTTGGTCGCCTACGATGATGAGACCGAGAACATACGCCACTACAGAGTGGACAAGATGTGGGACATAAAGCTTTTAGACGAAGAGCGCACAGAAGTGGAAGGCTTTTCGCCTGCCGCATACACGGACAAGCTTTTCGGTATGTTCGGCGGCAAGGAAAGCTTTGTTACCCTTAAGTGCAAGGACCACTTGGCGGGAGTAATAATTGACCGCTTTGGCAAAAACATACCCTTCAGGCTTGGAGATGACGGATATTTTGAGCTTACGGCAAAGCTGGTGCTAAGCCCCGTGTTTTACGGGTGGATAATGAGCTTTGGCGGCGACATTATAATAAAAAGCCCCACGGAAGCCATAGAACAGCTGAACAAAACGGCAACGGCTGTTTTAGATACACATAAATAACGAGGAGAAAGATAATATGATAAGCTACAGACTTACGAAAAGCACCCTGCCCTACAAGGCACAGCTTGAATATATGGCAAGCCTTGGACTTTTATCCCTTGCCGATGACGGTATTTCTTTGGAAGCGGTAAAAGGCGAACGCTTTAAGATAGCCCTGACCGAAGAAAAGGCAAGCGTTACTTACAAACAAAAGGCAGATATCTTCTGCGGTGCATTTATGCTTGCGAACAAAAAGCAGGGCTTTAGCGATGTGTTTGAGAACCGCTTTGAGCTATGCGGCGCTATGCTTGACAACTCCAGAAACTCGGTTACCAATCTTAAACAACTGAAGGAATATACGGCGTACAGTGCCGCATTCGGTCTTAACTGCCTGTATCTTTACAACGAAGACACCTTTGAGATAGAGGGAGAACCTTATTTCGGCTATATGCGTGACAGATATACCGCCGCAGAGATAAAGGAAATACACGACTTTGCCGCAACCTTCGGCGTGGAGACTGTACCTTGTATACAGACGCTTGCTCATCTTAATCAGGCACTGCGTTGGTATTGTTATGCGCCCATAACGGATATGGGTGACACCATGCTTGCCGACGAAGAAAAGACTTACGAGCTTATTGAAAAGATGGTAGCTGCTTGGCGCTCCGTATGCAGTACGGAGCACATAAACATAGGTATGGATGAGGCGCATTTTCTCGGCAGAGGCAAGCACCTTGACAAGCACGGCGCAGAAGCTAAGTTTGATATTATGTGCCGCCACCTTAAACGTGTTGCGGAGATATGCGAGAAGTACGGCTTTAAGCCCATGATGTGGAGCGATATGTTCTTCCGCATAGCCTTTGGCGGTTATTACAGCGACGAGGGCATAGATCCCGAACTGCTTGCAAAGGTGCCGAAGAACGTTACCTTGGCTTATTGGGACTATTACAGCACCGACCGAGAAAAATATATAAAACAGCTTGACAAGCACGCCCTGTTCGACAACGAAATAGCCTTTGCGGGCGGTGCTTGGAAGTGGAGCGGCTTTACCCCCTCCATAAACCACAGCTGGAAGGTATCCGAAATTGTGCTTGATGAAATTAAAACGAGAGGTGTCGGCAAAGTTATGGCGACCTGTTGGGGTGACGACGGTGCCGAGTGTTTATCCGCAACCATACTGCCCGTCCTTGCCCTTTACGGCGCACACCGCTTGAAGGACGGCAAGGAAGCGGCAAGGCTTGCGGAAGAAAACACGCTTGATGCCTGCGGTTACACTGTTGACGAATTCTTTAAGCTGTGCCGTCCTTCCGTAACACCTGCGGAAAACCTTACTCCCTACGCCAACCCCACCAAGTACCTGTTCTACAACGACCCCCTTAAGGGTATGTTTGATAAGCACACCACGGCTGATTTCTCCAAATTCTACGCCGACTGTGCGGAAGAGCTAAAGCAGCTCAGCACAAAAGACAGCAGATTTAGATATTTGTTTGACGTACAGGCAAAGCTTTGCTCGGTGTTGGAGCTTAAAGCCACCTTAGGGGCAGAGCTTAAAGCCGCCTATGATAAGGGGGACAAAGCCGAGCTTAAGCGCCTGCAAGAGGAAGTATTACCGGCAATATTCAGCCGCACCGAGGGATTCTACGAGGCATTCCGCAACGGTTGGATGAAGGAGAGCAGACCCGGCGGCTTTGACACGCAGGACATACGGATAGGCGGTATGCAAAAACGCTGCTTAGCTGCAATGCGCACCGTGGCGGATTATCTTGCGGGCAAGATAGACCGCATTGAAGAGCTGGAGCAGGACAGGCTGTACTTCGATTGCCGCGGCGAAGGCTCTGACAAATGCCTGACCATAGGCTACAATAACTACAAAGCAATAGCTACCTCCAATATACTGTAAGCGAAAAACGAGGGCTGCCTCAAATGCTGTATTCTTGCATTTGGGACAGCCCTTAAATTATTTAATTTTTTAGTATATGATGTTTTTTCCGGAGCAATGCTTCCTTATCATCAGCAGGTCGGCGGTATTTACGGCACTGTCGCCTGTAAGATCTGCCGCCGCCTTTTCCAATGCGGAAGGAGATGAAGCGGTAAGAAGCTTACGTACAGCTACCATATCCGTGGTGTTTACGGCACCGTCGCCCGAGAGGTCGCCGGGGATAACGACCCTAACGCTGTTGAGAACATCGCCTGCCCCATCATACTGAACAACGGTGCAGCCCGTGCCGATATAGCCCATATCTGCAAGAGCATTACCTCCAACGGCAAGCACGCTTACATCGCATTTAAACTGCGCCTTAAGGTCTGCAGCGGAAACACCCATTGCCTTTACCGTTACAAAGCTATCGTCAAGGCTGTACTTTGAGCCGTCAACCAGCTCGAAGGGAGCATCAAACTCAGAAGCCAAGGTAACAACGGTATATGTGCCCACATCGTAGCTTGTACCGTTTTCCGTATAAGTATAGCTGATTTTATAACCGTCCTTAAGCACCGCACTGCCTGCAACTGCGTTGCCTGCGGCATCTTTAACGGTAACGGTACAGTCGGGCATACCGTCTATGGCGTGCTGCGCGGTAGTACCGTAGATAACACGGATATCATCACCGCAAAGCTTTTTCATATTCTTGATAAGTGCAGGTCTCTGAACTTCCCAGTTAGCATTATAACCCGCATCGTCGGGGTGACAGCTGTCTATAAGACAATCGGGAGAGAGACCCTCTGCCTTCCACATGGTATAAAGGTCAATAACAAGATTATTTTCCTCTGCCGCAACCTGACGCATACAGTCAATAAAGCTGTCAAGATATGCAACCTCGCCGCCGAAGGAGCTGTAGTCGCCTTTATCAAACACGCCGCCCACGGTGGTGGACATATCAATAACATTAGCGGTCATAAACAGTGTGGTTGCACCAAGAGCGTTATTTTTGGTGCGGATACCTCTGAGCGCAGTCTTGTATTTTTCCAGTAAGGAGGTTGTGGGTGCCGCAGAATAAGCGTCGTTAATACCGAAAGAAACTATCACTATCTCGGGGTTATGAGAAGCTACATAGGTATCATAACGGGCAGAAAGAGATGCCCAGGAGGTATCGCCCCCGAAGCCTGCATTGATAACGGTGGTGTGGAAATAGTCGCCCCAAACAGAGGTCCAACCGCCGCCTGCCGTAATACTGTCCCCCTCGGCAACTATTTTTCTGTTACTGTAAGGAGTAACCTTTGGAAGGGTAGGTCTTACTGTTTCCACGGTAACGTAGGAGTTGGAAGAGTAGTCACTGCCGCCCCATGTACCTGTTATGCTTAAAGTTTTGTTAGCAACATCTATGTTGTGAAGGTAAAGCCTGTCCCCTACCCTTACATGTTGCCACACGGACCAGTTAGCCCTTGAAATAGAAGAACCTGCGGAAGTGAGAGGTGCATAACTGAACAGTATGCCGATATAGCCCTGCTCTACCACCTTAGTATAAGAACGGTGATTTGCAACCTTGGTTACCACCTCGTAGTATCCGCCCTCTGCATTATACTTTGCATAAGCCTTTTCGTAATAAAGACCGCTTATACTGTTACCGGGGGTAACTATGGAAAAATGGTTTGCGGTGACACTGTCCCAAACACCGTTGAACTTGGTAACAGTAAGCTTACCTATGTTTTCTACAACTTTGTCACCTTCTATTCGCTTATTTTCCTCCGCACCCGCAACAACGCACATGCCAAGCAGCATTATTGCGGAAAGAACAAAAGCAATAATTCTTTTCATATAAAATTCCTCCCTCGTTTCTACCGTAGTATCAACTTTAGTTTATAGCATCAAAACCTGTTTTGTCAAGCAAAACTTTAAATGCAACAAAAAATTATTTGTTATTTTAGCACAATGTTATATTGACTTTTTTTTGCTTTTTTGGTATAATGTATCATCTTTAATTGAATGCAGACAAAACAGTCTGCGGAAAGGCGGTTTAGTATGAAAAAACTGTTGTCACTGGTTTTGGTACTTGCCCTTTGCATTCCCGTTATTGCAATAAACGGCATTACCGAAACAACGGTTGCGGCTGCTTCCAGCCACGTTTACATGATCGTAACCAACCCCGGGCAAGACATGAACACGCAGATGAACATAAGCTTTCACTCTGACTACACCTACACAGGCTGTTACGTAGAGTATACCAAGGCTACCGACACCTCCTTTGCCAACGCAACAAAGGTTACGGGTAGCTATGACAGCGATGACTATATGTGGTTCTACAACAGATACACCACATCCTCTACCTCATCTGCAAAGTTCACAACCAAATTTTTAAACTACAATGTTGACCTCAGCGGTCTTACTCCCAACACCAAGTACATTTACAGAATTTGTGACGGTGCCGGTGCTTACTCCGAGACTTATGCCTTCAAAACCGCAGGTCAGAGCGAGTTCTCTATGATTTGGCTCTCCGACATTCACATAAGCCACACGGAAACTACGAAGCAAACAAAATATCAGAACGCTATAAACTGGGCTGAAAACAACACTAAATACGAAATCGGCTTAAATATCAACACCGGTGACGTTGTTGCCAGCGGTGACAGATATAAGTTCTGGCAGCAGTTCTACTCTCCCACCGTTTACAAGAAATACCCTTACGCTTCCACAGTCGGCAACCACGACCTTTATGACAGTATGATGGATGACGACCCCGAATATACTCAGTACTGGAAGGGCGGCGAATACTTCCGTATTACTGCAAATTATCCCGATAACGGTTATGTTCAGACATCCTCCAGAATAAGCGGTTATCTTGTAGATGACGGTTATTCTGCCCACGCAAGCAAGTCTTCCTCTACCCTTTTCGACCCCGGCTCCGGTAAATATGCAGGTAAATACATAACCGGTGCAAAGGAAGACCTTAACGGCAGAACATACTGGTTCCTTTACAACAGAATACTTTATATAAGCTTTGACTATTATGCAATGACCGCAACATCTGAAAAGCAAACCGCTTTTGACTGGGCATACGATGTTATCGATGCTAACAAGGGCAAGTATGATTATCTCATAGTATCCGAACACCTTAACCTTATTTGGGGCGACGGTGGTAACAGCAGATATTATACTGATTACCAGAATTTCCTTGATACCGCAAATGTAGATATATTCCTTTGCGGCGATAACCATATTTATTACCGTTCCGACAAGCTTTACGGCGGTGCAAAGACAAGTGACCCCGAAAAAGGCACGGTAATCATTCAGGCACCCGCTATTACCAATGTTTCTACCTATCCTACCTACACAGGCGCTAAGGAACCCTACGGTGTTTCCAGATATTCTTCTGCTGACTATGTCGGTGCGTTTGCAATAGATGTTGACAGCAGCGGCATGCACTTTAAGCTTGGTATAGGCTCCGGCACGGGCGCTAATATGGCTACCCACGAAACCTTTACCATTCCCAAGAAGACCCGTTATACCGATGCTGCTACCGGCATCTACACCGCTACAAGCGCGCTTACAGTTAAGGAAACCTCCGATGCTTCCGCAAAGACACTTACCTCCATCCCCGCAGGCACAGTATTTGAAGTTAACGAAGGTAACGGTCAGTGGGGCAGAGTTCGCTACAACGGATTTACCGGTTGGGTAAACCTTGGCACTATGTCCCCCACCCACTACACAACAGACGTAAATACACCCGAACAGTTTGAAATCTCCAACGTAAACGTTGGTTACGCTTCCTCTCATATGTTGGATGCATATACCCCTGCTTACGGCAGTACCATTGCAAACGGCGGCTGGCTGTTCAGCGGCAACGTAACCGTTACGGGCGTAAGAGACAGCAACGGCGCATACAAGGTTACTGCACAGGATACAAGCGGTAACGCAAAGAACACCACCGCTATTCCCGCTGACGGTTGTGTATTTCTTATTAACAAGAGCTACGCAAATTATGCAGCGTTTATGGACGCGCTTGCAGTTGGTAAATACTTTACCTTAGACTCTAACAGAATAACCGTTTACACTGCTAATCCCGGCGAAGCCAATGTAACACCTTCTATCCCCGGTACGGAGCCTGAGCCTGAGCCCGAGCTTGAGCTTACCGAAACCGCAGTAAGCAACGGCTACTCTATGGACGAAACCTATCTTTACGGCAGTGCTGTCGGTCTTAACATTGCTTCTATTAAGGCTTTATTTACCGTAGATGTTACCGTTAAGAATTTGACTGGCAGCGAAGTAAGCTCCGGCTTTGTAGGTACAGGTTATACAGTAGTTTATATGGACACCGTTATAGAGGTAGTTGTTGACTTTGACTTGGATGGCAGTGCAACCTGTAACACCACCGACCTGCTTATGCTTAGAAAATACATTTCCAAGCGTTCCGGCGTTACGGATGCAGGTATTAAGGCGGCTGACGGTAATGGTGATACCACCATTAACACGACAGACTTTGTAATTTTGCGCAAGTTTATTACTTCCCAACCCTAAAATATGACGACCGCCGAGGGGAATTCCCTCGGCGGTATTTTTGTGTTTATAATAAAAAAGTTTCGCCTTATAGATTTAATATTTCCTTAATTATTATTGACAGCGCCTTTGTAATTTGGTATAATTCACGTATTAAATAATAAAGCAGATTTTACATCTGCGGAAAGGTCAGTTTTATGAAAAAGCTGTTAGCTATTCTCCTAACATTGGCAATGTGTATACCTTGCTTTGGGGCTACAAGCCTTCCTGCTTCGGCAATAGTCTCTCCCCACGTATACATGATTGTCACCAACCCCGGCGAAGATATGAACACTCAGATGAACGTTGGTTGGCACTCCGATTTCACCTACACCAACTGCTTTGTTGAGTACACCACTGCTGACGATACTTCTTTTGCAAACGCAACTAAGGTAAACGGCAGCTATGATGATGACGACTATTTGTGGTTTATGGACCGTTCCACCACCAACGCTATAGGTCCAGAGTTCCACACCACACCCTTCCTCAACTACGGTGCAGAACTTGACGGTCTTACCCCCGATACCGATTACATTTACAGAATTTGTGACGGCGAAGGCGCTTATTCCGAAACCTATGCGTTCAAGACCGCAGGTCAGGATGAGTTCTCCATTTTGTGGCTCTCCGATATGCACCTTGACAGAAACTCTGCAAAAGAAGCTAAGTACCAGTCAAGTATCGATTACGTTAGCGCTCTTGCAAAGTACGACATCGGTCTTTACTTCAACACCGGTGACGTTGTTGCCAGCGGCGACAGATACAACTACTGGCAGTATCTTTATGATTTTGACATTATGAAGAACGTTACTTACGCCGCTACCGTAGGTAACCACGACTTGTTTGACAGCATGATGGACGATGACCCCAACTACACCTCTTTCTGGGCTTCTTCCGAATATTTCCGCATCGCTGCTAACTATCCCGACAACGGCTATACCCAGACCTCTGCAAGAATAAGCAATTATCTCAACAATCACCTTTATTCCGACTTTATAAGCCAGCCTGCAAACAAGCTTGTGCTTATGGACGAAGGTACCCTTACCGGCAAAAAGATCTCCGGCGCTTATGAAGATACCAACGGCAGAGCTTATTGGTTTATTTATAACAGAATTTTGTTTATCGTATTTGACTACTATGCAATGACCTACAATGCAGAAATAGGCAACGCATTCAACTGGGCTTACGATATTATCGATGCTAACAAGGGCAACTACGACTATCTCTTCTGCACAGAACACCTTAACATCTGGTGGGGCGACAGCGGTACAAGCAGATACTATGACCGTTATCAGGCATTCCTTGACAACGCAAACGTAGACGTATTCTTTGCAGGCGATAACCACATTTATTTCCGCTCTCACTCCCTCGTTGGTGGTGAGGTCAACACCGACCCCGAAAAGGGCACCTATTTCCTGCAAGCACCCGCAATAACCAACACCTCCACCTATGGTCACGCTTCCGGTCCCAGCGGTGTTGGCGCTAACTGCTATGCTGACGCAGACTATCTCGGCGGCGTTATGATAGACGTTGACAGTGACGGCTTGCACTTTACCGTTGCTACCGCTACAGGCGACGGCTCTAACTACTCTGTATATGAAAAGTTTGACCTTCCCAAGAAGGTACGCTATGCAGATGCTACTCAGGGCATCTACAAGCTCAGCACCGATATGCCCCTTTACGAAACCACCGACGTTACTTCCACCGTGCTTGAAACCATCCCTGCAGGTTCCGAAGTAGAGGTTTACGAAGCTAACGGTATTTGGGGTAAGATCCGTTACAACAACAGAAGCGGTTGGACCAGACTTGCTAACGTAGAGCTTTTGGACGAAGTTGACAATCCTTCCTCCTATCCCAGCTATGCTCTTACCGGCGGTTACAACGCTAAGTACACCGCAGAAGGTTTGTACGCTTACACCCCCGCTTATGGTGCGACCATAGCTAACGGCGGTTGGTCCTTTGCATACAACACCGTTTGGATAGCTACCGAACAGGAAGACGGTACTTACATCATCACCGAAATCAATGCTGAAAGCGGCGTTCCCAAGAAGGATACTCCCACCTCCGACACTACCGTTGTACTTATGGGTGGCAGCGGCACCTCAGCAGAGCTTGCAGATACCCTTATTCTTGGCTATCAGTTCACTCTCGACTGGGCACAGGGCGAGATCCACAGCGTAGGCGAGTTTGAACAGGAAGACGACGGTGAAGATTCTTCCTCCGAGGAAGAAACCTCCGATGAACCCTCCTCTTCCGAAGAAACCTCTGACGACATTTCTTCCGATGAAGAAACCTCCGACGACATTTCTTCCGATGAAGAAACCTCCGACGCTGCTTCCTCCGACGAAGAAACTTCCGACATCGCTTCTTCCGAAGAAACCTCTGACGACGCTTCCTCCGATGACGCTTCCTCTGAGGACAGCTCTGAAGATGACTCTTCCGAAGACGTAGCTGACGTAGCTTACGGCGACGTAAACGGCGACGGTCAAATTAACAGCCTTGACGCTGCACAGACTCTTAAGCACGACGCCAAACTCATCACCCTTGATGACGCTGCACTTACCGCTGCCGACGTAAACGGTGACGGCGAGGTTAACAGCCTTGACGCCGCACAGGTTCTTAAATTTGATGCTAAGCTTATCAACATTTTTCCTGTTGAAGAAGCCGCTGAATAATTAAAATCAAATGCAAAACGGGGTAGGTCTTCCTACCCCGTAATTTTATTTATAAGCCAACAAAAAAAGCGAAGGGTCACTTCCCTTCGCTTTTTCTGTTTGATTTTTGTTTTTTACTTTTCTTCTCTACAGGTAAATTAACCGTAAAGATACTGCCTTTGCCAAGCTCGCTTTTTACACTTATATCGCCGCCGCACAGCTCTGCTATACGCTTGCAGAGAGAAAGCCCCAAGCCGTAGCCCTCGGATTGATGAGATATATCCACCTGATAAAATCGGTCAAAAATTTTATCTATTTTATCGGCAGGTATCCCCTGCCCTTGGTCGGACACACTTACGGTAACGCAGTCTTCGCCGTTACTGCAACGAAGAGAGACCGTGCCGCCGGGAGGGCTGAATTTTATTGCGTTTGATATGAGATTTATCCACAAGTGAGACAGCATATCCTCGTCAGAGCTGTAATACACCTCCTCAAGTTCTATGTCCGGCTCTATATTTTTTGCGCTCCATTGCTTTTCAAGCAACAGCATACAACGGCGAAGCTGTTCGTCCAAAGAAAAACGTTCTTCCTTGACAGGTGCACTTGTATGCTCCAAATCCGTAAGCAAAAGTATATTGGCCGCCATATCCGCAAGACGCTCTGACTCATCCACAATTATTTGCAAATACTCACGTTTTTGTGCTTCGTTCAGGTTTTTGTCCACAAGCAACTCGTTTGCAAAGCCTTTAATGGAGTTTATGGGAGTCTTGAACTCGTGAGAAAAATTGCTTATAAAGTCCGTCCTTAAAAGCTGAATATTGCCAAGCTCCTCCACCATTCCGTTAAAGCCGGACACCAGTGACTGAAGTTCGTTAGAGGTATCACGCTCCTCAACCCTTACGCTGAAATCGCCGTTTTTTACCTTTTGCGTAGCCTTTGCCAGGCTTTTGATAGGCAAAACAAAAAAACGGGTCACCGGAATGGAAAACAAAGTGCTTATTATAACGGCAGAACTGAATATTATAATTATAAAGGGATAGTGACCGCCAAGACTTGCGTTGTTCTCCTTAAGCCAAAGGTAAAGCCACAGCCCCACAAGAGCAAATGCACCCGCAAAAAGCAAAGTTATAAGCACCGCCGTAAGGATAAGCGCACGAATTGACAGACGGCGCCTCATTTATCGTCACCTCCGCATACAGCCTTATAGCCCAAGCCCCTCACCGTCTCTATGGAAAAATCCGTGTTGTTGCGGAAACGGTCCCTCAAACGGTTTATGTGCACGTCCACGGTTCGCTCGTCGGTGTCGCTTTCCATATCCCACAGCTCGTCCATAAGCTGGCGGCGTGTATGTATTTTACCCGGGGAAGACAAAAGCTTGTAGATAAGCAAAAACTCTTTCTGGGGCAGGGTTTCCGTCTTTCCGTCGAAGGTAACAGAAAGTGCTTCAAAATCGAAAACTGTATCTCCTACCGAAAGTCGTTTTTCATTTACTATCTTTGCTCTGCGAAGTAATGCCGCTATACGCAACAACAGCTCTTCCTCGTCCACAGGCTTGACCACATAGTCGTCCGTGCCGGAGATAAAGCCCTTGCGCTTATCCACAGCCGTATCCTTTGCGGTAACCATTATTATAGGCGTGTTCATACCGCCAGCCCTAAGGGTGGCGGCAAATTCGAAGCCATCCATTTTAGGCATCATCACATCCAAAACAATAAGGTCAGTATGCTTTCGGTCAAGAAGCTCCAATGCCTCCTCACCATCATGAGCAATAAGTACATTATAACCTGCCCTAAGCAGCAATGCCTTTAAAAGCTTGCAGGTGTTAACATTGTCATCAACTACCATAATATCAAACATAAATATACCTCCTTGTATAGTAGATTATAGCACATAATACAGCAAAAAGGAACAATTATGTAAAATTTTTGCACAGCTTTTAGGTTGACAAAGCAGGGAGGCTGTTGTATAATGTTAGGGAATATGATAAAAGGATAAGATTTGCCATGGCGTTGTTGTTAAAAAAGAGGGACGGCAGCTACATTATCGTCGGCAACAAGCAAGAGCGCACACTGAAGTTTTTGTACAAAACCGTATCAGGCAGGGTGGTGCTTAAGCTTTTGACACGTCCCGTAGTGTCCAAGGTTACGGGCAAGGTGCTTGACAGCAGAATAAGCGCATTTGCGGCAAAAAGCGCTATAAAAAAGCGCAAAATAGAAACCGAAATGCTGGAGAAAAGTAAGTTTAAGTCTTACAACGATTTTTTCACACGCAAGCTTAAGGAGGGCGGCAGACCCGTTGATATGTTGCCCGAAACCCTTATAAGCCCTTGCGACTCCAAGCTTTCCGCATATACCATAGGCGAAGACAGCAGTTTTGTTATCAAGGGCACGCCTTACACCGTTAACGACCTGCTCGGCGGTGACCGCATCTATAAGGAATATATAGGCGGTACTTGCCTTATCTTCCGCTTGGCGGTTGACGACTACCACCGCTATTGCTATTTTGATAACGGCAAAAAAGGCGACAATAAATATCTTAAAGGCATTCTGCACACGGTACACCCCATTGTTGTGGGCGAGTACAACATTTACAAGCGCAACTGCCGTGAATATACGGTTATGGATACCGAAAATTTCGGCAAGGTTGTACAGGTTGAGGTTGGCGCTATGATGGTGGGCAGGATAAAGAATTTCCACGGTGCGCACAGCTTTAAGCGCGGTGAGGAAAAAGGTATGTTTGAGTTTGGCGGTTCTACAATAGTACTGCTTCTTAAAGAGAACGCCGCCGTGCTTGATGCGGACATATTACAAAACAGCGCAAACGGTGTGGAAACTATCGTTAAATACGGCGAGAAGATCGGCCATAAAGCGTAAATAATTACTTAAGAGAAAGGATTATATATTATGAAAAAGTTTTTCACTTCCGAATCGGTTACAGAAGGACATCCTGACAAAATATGTGACAAAATAAGCGACAGTGTTCTTGATGCTATACTCGAAAAAGACCCTATGGCAAGAGTTGCCTGCGAAACCGCTTGTACAACAGGCTTGGTTTTGGTAATGGGTGAAATTACCACAGATGCATACGTTGACATACAGGGTATAGTAAGAGAAGCGGTGAGAGAAATAGGCTATGACTCTTCAGAAAAGGGCTTTGACTGCAATACCTGCGGCGTTATCGTTGCTCTTGACGAGCAGTCCAAGGATATAGCAATGGGCGTTGACAAGGCGCTTGAAGCTAAGGAAGGTACTATTTCCGACAAGTATGATACAGGCGCAGGCGACCAGGGCATGGTATTTGGCTTTGCTTGTGACGAAACCGAAGAGCTTATGCCTCTCCCCATCTCTATGTCCCACAAGCTTTCCAAGCAGCTTACCGCTGTTCGTAAGAACGGTACCCTTCCCTACCTCCGTGCAGACGGTAAGACACAGGTTACCGTTGAATACGTGGACGGCAAGCCCGCACGTATCGACAGCATCGTTGTTTCCTCTCAGCACGCAGCAGATGTTGGTCTTGAACAGATAAGAGCAGACATAATCGCCAACGTTATTACCCCCATAGTTCCCGCAAATTACATTGACGAAAACACCAAGATATACGTTAATCCCACAGGCAGATTTGTTACCGGCGGTCCCAACGGCGACAGCGGTCTTACAGGCAGAAAGATAATTGTTGATACCTATGGCGGCTACGCAAGCCACGGCGGCGGTGCTTTCTCCGGTAAGGACCCCACAAAGGTTGACCGCAGTGCGGCTTATATGGCACGCTACGTTGCAAAGAACATTGTTGCTTCCGGCATAGCTTCCGCTTGCGAAGTGCAGATTGCTTACGCAATAGGCGTTGCAAAGCCCCTTTCCGTTTACATCGACACCAGAGGAACCTGCAGTGTGGTTTCTGACCAGCGTTTAGCAGAGATAGTTAACGAGGTATTTGACCTTCGTCCTGCGGCTATTATCGAAAAGCTGGAGCTTAGAAAGCCCCAGTACCGTCCCCTTTCCGCATACGGTCACTTCGGCAGAGAAGAGCTTGGCGTTAAGTGGGAAGACACCGATATGGTGGAAGCTATTAAGAGCAAACTTTAATCACCTTAAGGGGTCGGCTGTAAGGTCGACCCCCTTATAGTATTACAAAAGGAGGACAGCAGGTGGAAAAGCTTGAAGGTGTAGTTGAACATATTGTATATACAAACCCCGAAAACGGCTATACCGTTTGCCTGCTGGACTGCGGCAACGGCGAACCGATCACCGCCGTAGGATTGCTTCCCTCCACGGTTGAAGGGGAAAAGCTTGTAGCAACGGGAGCTTGGACAAACCACCCCAGCTTTGGCAAGCAATTTCGCATTGAAAGCTATGAAAAGCAACTGCCCGACGGTGCGGAGGGGATGTATAAATTCCTATCCTCGGGCTATATAAAGGGGCTGGGACCCATTACCGCAATGCGATTAGTGGAGAAGTACGGGGAAGAAAGCTTTGACGTGCTGTCCAATCATCCCGAATGGCTTGCGGAATTCAAAGGAATAAGCCGTAAGCGTGCCCTTGCCATAGGCGAGGATTTTAAGCTGAAGTTCGGTATGCGTGACGTAATAATGTTTTGCAGTAAGTACTTCGGCACGGCTATCTGCACCAAGATATACAAGCGCTACGGCGGCGGTGCGGTGGAGCTGATAAAAGCCAACCCCTATATGCTTTGCGACGATATCATGGGCATAAGCTTTGAACGTGTTGACAAGATGGCGGCGGATTTGGAGTTTCCTCCCGATGCCCCCGAGCGTGTTAAAAGCTTTATAAAGCACGTGCTTTTAACAGCGGCTTATAACGGCGGGCACTGTTATATGCCTATGGAGGAGCTTACGGAAACGGTAGCCCGCAGCTTGGATATAGACCCTGTATACGCTGAAAGCTGTATGAACGGGCTGGCACAGCTTGGTCAGCTTGTCCTTGGAAGCGGCAGATGTGCCCTTAAGCTTTACAGCGAGGCGGAGCGTTTTATAGCGCAAAAGCTTGCCTCTATGGCAAGGTGTGAGCTCCCTTACAGAATAGCAGGCATAGACGACAGCATAAGTTTTTTGCAAAAGAAGTACGACATAGAATATGCACCCAACCAAAAGCGTGCAATAAAATGCGCCACCAGCAACGGCGTTACCGTTGTTACGGGCGGACCGGGCACAGGTAAAACCACGGTTATAAAAGCGATACTGGAGATATTTGCCGCATCGGGCATAAGCTTTATGCTGTGCGCACCTACGGGACGTGCCGCTAAGCGGATGAGCGAAGCGTCGGGCAACGAAGCCAAGACAATACACAGGCTTTTGGAAACCAAGTTCAACAGCAAGGGTGAGCAGATATTTGTGCACGACAGGCACAATCCCCTGCCCTACAGCGCCATTATTGTGGACGAGGTCAGTATGGTTGACGCTTTATTGATGGAAAACCTGCTTAGGGCAATACGTGACGGCTCCTACCTAATCCTTATCGGGGACAGCGACCAGCTGCCGCCCGTAGGTGCAGGTAACGTGCTTTCGGATATTATTGCCTCCGGAGTGTTCCCTGTAATAAGGCTTAACGAAATATTTAGGCAGGCGAGAGAAAGTCTTATCATTGTTAACGCCCACAGCATAAACGCAGGTGAACTGCCCGAGCTTGCGGACAAAAAGAAGGACTTTTTCTTTATGGAACGGCAAAACGCCGAGGAGATGACAGAGCTTATAAGTCAGCTTTGCAAAACCAGACTACCCAACCGCTACGGAATAGACCCCAAAAGCGACATACAGATAATAACCCCCACACGAAAAGGGCCGATGGGCACTGCCGCCCTTAACGCCGCTTTGCAGGATGCGCTTAACCCCAAAGGAAAAGGAAAAAACGAGTGTAAGATAGGCAGCACTCTATACCGTGAGGGTGACAAGGTGATGCAGACCAAGAACAATTACGATATACCTTGGAATGCGGACGGTGTTGACGGTACAGGGGTTTTTAACGGAGATATAGGCATAATTAAAAGGCTTGACGCCCACGACCAGACCGCCCTTATTAAGTTTGATGACCGCTTGGCGGAATACGATTTTTCTATGTTTGAGGACGTTGACCACGCCTATGCAGTTACGGTGCATAAAAGTCAGGGCAGTGAGTACCCCATTGTTATTATCCCCTTCTTTGATTTTCCGCCTATGCTTATGTACCGCAGTCTGCTTTATACAGGCGTTACCCGTGCAAAGCAAATGTTTATAGGCATAGGTAAGTCGGCACGGCTTGCACAAATGGTTATGAACGACCGCAAGCTGCTACGAAACACCACACTTAGAGAATTGCTTGAAAGTATAGAATAATGCAAATATAACAGCATGAGCCCGACCATACGGTCGGGCTCATGCTGTTTCTTTCTTTTTCTTTCAAACTATGTAAACCTACTTGCTTTTGCTTAGCGAAAATATCATCAAAGTCAAAACCAAGCCTACAATGGCGGCACAAGTTATAATTATCTTTTTGCTCATCGCAATTTACACTCTGTCAGGGTATGGGATACACTTGGTAATAAGCAGTGTAACGCCGACTTTATCCATATACACGCATTGATAGGGGCTTGTGTCATAAGGAGTTTCGTAAAAAGCTACGCAGAATACTTCTTTTGCATCGTCATAGGAGAATACTACGTGACGGTATTCGTCGGGGTATTCCGCCTTTGCCCTCTCCTCAGCGGCTTCAAGGCTGTTGATTTCCGGAAGCGGTGTATCTATAGGCTGTGTATTAACAAAGCCTTCGGTTATACGCTCCAGCTCATTGGCGGCGCCGCGGTGGGTGCCTTCCATTACTGCGCTCCAATCAAAGCGGTTTGCGCCGTAGCTGTAAAACCTGTGCTCTTTTTCATAGTGTATGCCAAAGCGGTCCAAATCCTCAACCGTCACTCTTCCGTTTTCAAAAGCGGTGATCAGGTCTTCGCTTGTGCCGTTTGAATAATAAACGGTGATGTAATCGCCTTTCCAGCAGGTGAAGAGATAGGCGTAAGTATCGTCCTCGTAAAAGTATTGTATGGCCTCGCCCACGCCCTTGCCGTAGGAATCGTCTACTATATTTGTTACTTCGGAAGCGTTGAAACAGCGCTCGGCTCTTATATAATCTATATCATAGCTATCTAAGTCGGCAATAGTTACGATACCCGTTACAAAGGCATTCTTTACGTTTTCACTTGTGCCGTCGGAATAATGCACTGTGATATAACGGCTCATTATGCAAGGGAAGTAATAATGATAGTCGTCATCCTCATAAAAGAATTCAAGTGCATCGTCAAGTCCCTTGCCGTAGGAATCGTCAACAATGTTTATTACGGTTTTTAGAGCCGTAAGCCCTGCATCATATCTGAGTATGCCTGAGGCATCAAGGCTGTTAACCACGCCGTCTTCGTTATAATCGGCGCAAGCAAGTTTCGCACCCTCAAGGCTTATTAACTTAGCGTCGTGCTTTAGCACCTGCGCCGCATCAAGACTGTTTACGGTTCCGTCAAGGGTTACGTCCCCAATGGGAAAGAGTGACGTTGCGAACGCCGTAAGGTTAACGCAAAGGGTAAAAGCAACAATTCCGATAAAAATCTTTTTAATCATAAAAGCACTTCCTTTCTTTAAAATTATGAGTAAACTCTATTCACCGCTGATTACGTAAAGGGTTACGCCGCTTTGGTTAAGGTAAACTATTTGGTCGCCGCCTGCGGTATCAGTCATAGAAAAATGCACCGCCCAAGTGTGGTCTATATGGGAATAGTGGGTGGCCACAGTATCGTATTCCACGGTGCACTCAAGTGCCGCTCTCTCTACTGCATCTTCAGAACAGGTTATGGGGTCGGAGTCTTCGTTTACAAAGCCGTCAGTCTTTACAGCACAGCCCGGGTGCTCGGAAAGTATCCTACTTGAATCGGGCATTACGCTGAAGGACTCATCCTCGGCGGTCTTTTCTTCTGCATAGTAGAATATGTCGTACTCCTTAAGCTGTTCTATGCTCACGTGGTTATATTCCAGCGCCTCTACGATATTCTCCGCAGTGCCGTCTTTATAATGCACTACTATCCCTGTGCTTTGTATAAAAGGGAAATAGTAGATATAATTGTCGTCCACATAGAAGGCTTCAAGAGCTTCGGCGCCGCCGTCGGTAAGGTCCTCTATATAGTCCACGTCCTTGGGGCCGTCGCCGGAACTTGGCTTGGGGGGATCATCAACCATACCCACTTTAGTTCCTAATTCCTTTTCGTAGTATATGCCGAAACGATCCAAATCTTCAATAGTAACTATGCCTGTTTTGAAAGCATCACGAACGTTTTCGCTTGTGCCGTCGGAATAATACACAATTATTTCGCCGCCTATTAAATTGGTGAAATAATAGGTATAGGTCCCGTCAGTATAAAAGTGATCGTAAGCGGGGCATATAAAACCATAGTCGTTTTCGTCAACTATATTTACTACGGTTTTTGTGCCGACTTCCGTTGGGTCAACTGCAGGTTTACCTACTGCTATGTCGTCTCCGATAGCGGGTACGTCATCGGTCACGGGCAAATCCGTAGGTTCGCCGTTAGGTGTATTTTGAGGGTCATCAACTACTGGCGGTACATATTCGGGGGCAGTATATTCTGCACCGCAGTATTCGTATATAAGACGGGTCATAAGGTCAACAAGCAGCTCTTCTTTATACTCCTGCACGGAAGGGGGCAAGTGACTGCCTCCCACACCGCTTGTGTCCGTAAGGAAGGCGTAGCTACCGCCGGTAAGCACTGCATAGCTTCTTAAAAGAATTTCCGTATCTTTGTTTATACCGCTGGATGCCACGGGTATAATCCTTATGCCCATTTCGGCGGCTTTTTTAATTGTGCCGCTGAGGTCATCTATTATCTGCGGGTCCTTATGGGGCGGTGCATCCAAAATAAGAAACAGTATCTTTACGCTGTCCTCTTCCCATGCGTGGTCATATACGGCGTTGCGCAGTGCTCTGTCCACCGCTTCCTCATAGTCACCGCCGCCGGATGCATACTGCTCTGCCACGTTTTGCTTTACCTTTTGCGGGTCGGTCTCAAAGGCGTAGTATTTTACTATATACTCGTCCTGCAGGTCACGGTAAAAGTTTACGCTGGTGCGTACATCAAAGCCTGTATCGGATGCACGGTTGATTATCTCCACGACCTCTGCCTTAAGATAGGCTATCTCGTCACCCATGGAGCCTGTGGTATCCACCACAAACATAAGGTCAAGCTTTTTGATTTCTTTTACGCTGTCAAATACAAAATGATAGCTGTCTCCGCTGTATCCCGGCTCACGGGTAAAGCCTACGCTTTGCTCCTTACCGTTGTAGTTTACGGTAATATTTACAGGTGCCGCGCCGCCTGCACTGTAAAACAGATACGCCTTACCAGCCGCGTTGGTAACTGCAGAATACAGAACCTTACCTTCACCGTCAAGGAGTTTTACCAAGGCGCCGCCCGCAGAGGTTAAATTCAAGCCTTCTGCTTGAGGATCATCCATCCTCTCGTGTACTGCCACATCAACGGTAACACGTTTTGCGCTTTGTAGCTTCCATTCCTCCACGTAGCTGTTCCATTGGCTTTCCAAAAGAGCTTTCCAAGCTGCAAAGTCATCATTGTCACGTATCTCGCCTGCGGTAAGGGTACCTGCGGTTGCCTGAATATCCGAGCCCACCCAATCCTCGGGCATATACTCGGGGGTACCGAGAGGTGCTTCTGCTTTATCTTCGGCATCGCCCTCGTATCTTTCGTCTTCCATAAGGACGCCGTCCATAGCATCCTCAGTGGGTAACATTGCTCCGCCGTTCATATCATGGGAAGGGGAGCCCTCTATAACGCCGTCCTTATTTTCTGCGGAAAGCTTTCCCTCGTCCTTGTTGTTATCCGTTGGATTTTTGCTTTCCTCGCCCTTGCTGTCCGCAACCACGTTGGGAGCAGATGTGTCTTCAGCCTTCTCATCACCGCCGCAAGCGCATATAAGTAACATAAGCGTTGCCAAAAGCAAAGCCAACACGGTTTTTAATGTTTTATGTTTCATATTGATTACCTCCCGTTTTGTCCTTTCATTAGATTAGACGAAAAAGCTGTAAAAAACTCTCACCCATTTTAACAAAAAAAGCCTGCGCTATCAGGCGCAGACTTTTACCCCTATGCAATTACACGGTTTTCCCAAACAAATTCCATTACCTTATCCCAATAGATACTGGTTATAATATCATCTTTGCCGTGCTTTTTTTCCAGTTCAGCGGCGGAAATACCCTCCTCCTTGGCATAGGCTTCAAGACGGGTCTTGTATTCCTCGTCGCTTATATCTCTGCCAAACTCCCTGTCAAGTATGGCGTACATTGCTATTTCGGATTTGTAATAGTCCTCTGCATAGGCAATTGCATCCTGCCTCCACGTCTGAACATCGGTACCGATAACGATCTCTACACCGGCGCCGTATTTAGCCGCCTCTTCTTTGTAGTGCTGATACATTGCTTCAACGTGACGGTAAACTATATCACCCGGATATTTAATAATCTCACAGTTTTCAAGCGCCGCCTTCCAAGCCTCGGTATACATGGTATCCTGCGCCTGCTTTTCAAGCTGCTTTTTGGCGTAAGCGTCAAAATCTTTGGCGGAATCCAGTCCGAAATGCTCCTTAACAAAGGCATCGTCTATGGTAGCGTCGGTCTTGTCTTTTTCCTGTATTTTGTTAACGGTAATCTCAAGCTTTAAAGTCTTGCCCCTAAGACCTTGGCTGAAATAATCGCTTGGCACGGTTATATTAGTACTTACGGTGTTGCCTACTTCAATACCTACAAGATGCTGTTCTATCTCGGGGAAATCAAAATCTCCGTCGCCCACAACAAGGTTTGCGCTTGTACTGCCGCCATCAAAGGTCACGCCGTTTAGGTATGCCGTGTAGCTTATATTAACATTATCTCCCGTTTCTACCTTCTTTTTATCCAAGGGCTTGTAGTAGGCGTACTTCTTTTGCAGTTCTGCCTTGTAGCCTTCCACATCCGCATCGGTAACAGTCACTTCATTAACCGAAACACCCTTGTAGTTACCCAATATGATGTACTGCTCCATATCCTCGTCAAGCTTGCCTATATATTCAAAAACATCGATACTTTCTTCCTTAGACTCCTCTTTATTATCCTCTTTTTTGCAAGCGCAAAGGACAAAAACAAGCGCAAGCATAAACAAAAACGCTTTCTTCAAGGCACATACCTCCTTTTACTTGTTAATTCTATCAATATTTACCGTGATTGTCAAGAATTATTTAATTTACGTTAATGTTGAATTTATATTAGAATAATATAATTGCGTATCTGTACAATGAAAGGCGAAAAATATGGTAAAACTTACTGCAATCAAAAAGAGCTACACCGTTGGCGACAACAAAGTTGAAGCGCTTAAGGGTATCGACCTGCAGTTCAGAAAAGGTGAATTTGTATCCATATTAGGGCCGTCGGGCTGTGGCAAAACCACTATGCTTAACATCATCGGCGGTCTTGACAGATACGACAGCGGCGACATCGAAGTTAACGGCGTAAGCACCAAAGCCTATAAAGCGGCAGATTGGGATGCATACCGTAACCATTCGGTAGGTTTTGTTTTCCAAAGCTATAACCTTATAGGGCACCAAACTGTTCTGTCTAACGTGGAACTGGCGCTTACCCTTGCCGGTGTGTCTAAATCGGAACGCCGCCGCAGGGCTAAGGAAGCTCTTGAACAGGTTGGTCTGGGGGCAGAGATAAAGAAGAAGCCCAATCAGCTTTCCGGCGGTCAGATGCAACGTGTTGCAATAGCACGTGCGCTTATAAACGATCCTGAGATTATTTTGGCCGATGAACCAACGGGCGCTCTTGACAGCGAAACAAGCAAGCAGGTTATGGAAATACTTGCGGAAGTAGCAAAAAAACGCTTGGTAATAATGGTAACACATAACGGCGAACTGGCGGAGGAATACTCCACCCGTATAATAAGACTTTCCGACGGTGTGGTTATCTCCGACAGCAACCCCTGCAATTTGGCTGAATACTCCACAAGCAAGGGAAAGGCAGGAGACGCTAAAAAGGCAACAAAGAAGTCTATGACCTTAAAGACAGCCTTTACCCTATCCCTTAATAACCTGTTTACCAAGAAAGGCAGAACTTTTCTTACCGCCTTTGCAGGCAGTATAGGTATAATAGGCATTGCGCTTATTTTGTCGTTATCCAGCGGCGTTCAGGGATATATTGACCGTGTGCAGGAAGAAACGCTTTCCACCTATCCTTTGACCATAATGTCCACCACTATGAGCAACGGAATGAGCGTTATGTTCACAGAAGAAACGGACGAGGAATTTGAGCGTGCACCTAACACCGTATATTCCAGCACCGCCCTTTCTACTTTGTATAACTCCATACAAAGCGATATACATTATAACGACCTGAGAGCGCTTAAGGCATTCATAGAAGGTGAGGAGATCCCCTTCCCCGAGGACGTACGGAACAAATTGGAAGGTACGGATATTAAAACCACCTACACCATTGCGCCCGGCAAAATCAAAGACGTAGCAACCGTGCAGTACAGCTACGGACTTACCCTTAGTTTTTACTGTGCGGATACCTCCGACGGCGTGGTTAAAGCAGACACTTTGGAAATTATCGACACCATCTACGAAGAGGTTATGGGTATGAGCTATACGGATATGCTTAACTCTATGTCCGGTATGATGGGCGGCGCATTGGGCAACATAGCAAGCAGTGCGTCTATGGATATGTGGTGCGAGCTTATAGACAACCAAGAGTTGCTTGACAGTCAGTACGAAATGCTGGAAGGTCATTGGCCTGAAAAGCATAATCAGGTTGTATTGTGCGTATCCGAAAACTACAAAATCAACGAGTTTGTAGAGTTCGGTATGAACCTTAAGAGCCGTGAAGAGCTGGAAAAAATGCTTGCGCAGATAAAGGACCCCGAAAATAACAGCAACGTTGAATACGAAAGAAACGCATATACATTTAAGGAACTGCTTGACACCAAATTCAAGCTGGTGCTTAACTGCGACCGTTATGCAGAAAGTAACGGCAAGTGGTACGATAACAGCAGCAACCCCGAATTTCTTAAGGAATTGGTAGACAACGGAACAGAAATTGAAATAGTAGGCATAATCCGTCCCAGAGAAGATTCCGTTGCCCAATCAATGTCAGGCGTTTTGGGATATTCACACGATTTGGTTGAATATATAATAAACGCAACCAACGAAAGCGATATTGTAAAAGCGCAAAAAGCCAACCCCGAGATAAACGTTTTGACCGGCAAGCCCTTCACAACCGGCAACAACACAGAAAACGAACTACCTCAGGAATTTATTGATTTTGCTGACAAGCTTGACGAGGAAACCAAAGCAGAGTATTATGCCCTTTTGGAAAGTCAGGACAGCGCAAAATGGATGGCATTTATGGGCAAGCTTGACGACGGGCTTAAGACAGAATTTATGGGTATGGTCAGCAGTATGGGCAACAACGGCTATAATACGGATGCCACATACGAAAGCAATTTGGATATGTTTGGCTCGGTAGACTTTGACACCCCGAAATCCATAAACCTTTATCCCGTGGATTTTGAAGCAAAGGATATAATCAAGGAAGAGGTAGAGCGTTTCAACAACGACCGTAAAATTCGCTTTGCCGCTTATATCGACACAGAAGCAATCGAAGACGGAAAGGCTGCAGAGCCGGAAGATAAATACGATATTATTTACTCCGACCTGCTTGCGGTTATGCTTTCCTCTGTAAGCACCATAATTAACGCCATATCCTATGTGCTTATTGCATTTGTTTCCATATCCTTGGTGGTTTCTTCCATAATGATAGGTGTAATAACCTATATTTCCGTTCTGGAGCGAACAAAGGAAATAGGCATTCTTCGTGCTATGGGCGCATCAAAACGCGATATAGCGAGAGTTTTCAACGCAGAAACGCTTATCGTCGGCTTTGTTGCAGGCGCTTTGGGTATTATCGTTACCGTCCTGTTGAATATTCCCATCAACATCATCATTAACAACATAGCGGAGATAGGAAACATAGCCAAGCTTCCCTTGATCGGCGGACTTTTACTCGTGGCGATAAGTATGTTCCTTACCTTTATTGCAGGGCTTATTCCTTCCAGAATAGCCGCTAAGAAAGACCCTGTTGTAGCATTAAGAACCGAATAATAACCTCAATAAGCCTTCGGGCTTCTTAGGAAATACCGCAAAAAGATGCGCTTGCCTTAGGAAAACTTGTTTACGTTTTTTTCGGCAAGCGCATTGACATTTTGTGTCAAAAGTAATACAATAAGATTACAGAAACATTTTCTTTTTGAAAGGATCTATCTATGGACGCACTTAAGAAATTCTTCCCCTTTTCCTTTGGCGCTAAAGACGTAGCCGCGCTTATAATTAAAATAGTTCTCTATTTGGTTGTAGGTATAATTATCGGCGTAGTTCTTGGCTTGGTTGGCAAAATTCCCGTTGTTGGAATAATAACCGGCATAGTTGGTGCAATTGTTGAGCTTTATATACTTTGCGGCATTGTACTTACAGTTCTTGATTATTTAAAGATACTTAAATAGCAAAGCAAAAGCCTTCGGTAAACCGAAGGCTTTATTTTTGCAAAAACGCCCAGACAAGGCGGAATAAAAGTATGCGCCCTTTTCAACTTAACACCGTAACAAATGCGCAGCAAGACAGATTTTTGAGGTACACGGCAAATACAATTAAGGCAGTTGCCGTTTATATTGCTTGGCTCCGATTTTACTGCCTAAAGGGGGCAACGAAACACAGGATAAAAAATCCCGACCCTTTTGGGGTCGGGATTTATCGATTCTAAATCAAGCTAACTTTGAATTAGTTGAGAACCATGATTTCGTCGAACTGAAGAACGTACACGGGAGAAGAGGTAAGAACTCTTACATATCTACCGGTAGCTGCAGAGTCGAGAGTGAAAGTGTAGGTGTAGTTTTCAACGTTTTCGCTGTCTTCCTGTTCCTGGTGCTTGATAAGGGGAGCGTCAGCTATTTCTTCAGAGGAGAAAGTAGCGTTGAGCTTGGAGCCCCATGCGCCAAGAGTATCACCAACATAGATCATGGTGGTAGCGGTGTTGAAGCCACGGTTGTTCTTGTTAGCAACGCCATCACGAACGCCGCAGAATACTACGGAGTTGATGTCGGACTTGGTTTCGCCAAGGTCGATAACATATTCGAAAATTGCGTTGGTGCCAACGAAAGCAACGGTAACGCCTTCGAGAGAACCGTTAGGACCAAAATCTGCGCCTGCTGCGGTTATACCGTCGGTAAGCTTGGTAAGGTTTACGTCGCCCCAAAGGTCAAAAGTGGTAGCGCCGGAAGCGTCAGCGAGGAAGTAAGAAGCTGCGTCGCCGGGGAAAGCAGCGGGAGTAAGGTTCTTGGAAACGGTGTAGGGAGCGCCTGCAGCATAGTTGGTCTTGCCTGCGGGAACTACTACGGGAGAACCGGTGCCGGGAGGATCGTTGTCTTCGGGATCTTCAACGGGAGCTTCGGAAGAGTCAACGGGTTCTTCAGACTCAACAGGAGCTTCAGAGGATTCAACGGGAGCTTCGGAAGATTCAACTACGGAGTCTTCAGAAGTTTCTTCGGAAGCAGCAGAGTCTTCAGAGGTTTCTTCGGAAGCAGCGGAGTCTTCAGAAGTTTCTTCGGAAGCAGCAGAGTCTTCAGAAGTTTCTTCGGAAGCAACGGAGTCTTCAGAGGTTTCTTCGGAAACTTCGGAAGTTTCAACAGATTCAGCAGAGTCTTCAGAAGGATCTTCAACCTTGCTGCTGTCAGCGGGAGCCTGGGAGGAAGCGTCAGAAGAGGTTTCTTCTTCGCCGCCGCAAGCTGCGAAAGAGAATGCCATGGTAAGAACCATAGACACTGCCAGAAGCATAACTAAAAGCTTTTTCATGTTTTTTCTCCTTGTATAAGAAAATATTTCTGTAAACATTATACTCACGGTTATTTGCTTTGTCAAGCCCTTTTTTCAAGTTTTGGTAAAATTGGTTTTTTTGCAATACAACCGCACCTGTTATTTGTCTATTATTTGCAAACGTCAAAAATGTTCATCGTAAAGTATGCCCAAATAACCAAAATGCTATTAGTTTTGGTGATGTGCATATTGACAAAAGTTATAATTAATATTAAAATATGTAAGTATATATCACAAGGAGTTGTTTTTGATGAATTTTAAGCTTGATAAAAGCAAAATCAAGTCCGCATTGGTTAAACACAAAACGGTGTTTATAATGCTTTTGGGACTTGTTTTGGTTTTGGTAATTTTACTTATTGCCGTGTACGGTAACTCAAACGGCGGCAATGAAGACGGCGGCAACGCTTCCTCTGAGCAACATGGTAGTGAAGACTCAAAGGAAAAAAGCGACAGCGAAACGGAGCAAACACCTTCGGATGCGGAGTCCGACCGCGACAAGCAACCCGGGCTTGAAGCGGAAAGCAGACCTGAGGAAAACAAAGAAATTCCGTACAAAAACACAAAGCTGTACCACGTGTTTGATTATGTGGATAAGTATCACTTATACATACGCACAAGGCAACACATTCTTTCAGACTTCGGTTACACTACCCACGTAATTGAGTACGCCTTTAACGGAGTGAAAATATATCTACATCAAGAGGTTAACGGCGAGGATTTGCACTATTACAGCGACGGCAAACAGCTTTACGGCTTGGATTTTGAGGAGCAGACCTATACCTTACTTGCGCCAAACACCTATACCGCAGATGAAATTTTGTATTTGGGGAATTACACCCATTGCTCTGACACAGGCAAGGATGAATTTTTGGGAAAAACGCTTGATTACGAGGATTTTACCGCAACAGACACCGAATGGATACGTTACTACTTTAACGAAGACGAAAGCCTTGCGGGATACGAACGATACGATACGCTTACAAACGAAATTATAGAGATAACAAGCTATGAGATGTTTACGAGCGAATTCCCCGAGGATGCGGTGTTGTATTTTGATATTCCTGCGGGATTTGATAAATACACGGATGTTATTGAATTCTCGGACCTGTTTTGGGAAGAATATTAACTTTGTAAAAAGGGTTGTTGTATATTATGAAGAAAACTATATTTGTACTGATAATGACGGTGCTTTTGTTGCTTTGCGCCTGTAAAAGCAGCGATAACGGTGAAAACGGTGACGCAAACGGAAGCTCCGTCGGAAATACGGAATTTTTGCCTAATATGGGGGACAGCATAGTATCCGAGGCTGACGGAAACGGCAAGCTTCCCCAATACTCCCCGGTAAGTAAGGAAGACGCAGAGTCGGCGCTGAGCTTGGTAAGCGACAGCTTTGACGAAGACAAGACGGAAAAGCTTGCAGAGGGGCTTAGCCTCAGAAGCATAAGCTTCGGCGACAGCAAGGCCTATATACTTACAGCCGACCTTAGCAAATACAGCATCAAAGCTTCTACGCCTTACGGTTTGGCTCCCGACGGCACGTTGCAGAGCTTGGGCGGACAGAAACAGCTTTCCGAAATAAACGGCGTCAAGGCGGTTGCCGCAATAGCCGCCAACGAGACCGACAGAGCAACGGCAGTTCCCAAGGGAATGATAGTAACGGACGGTAAGGTCTTATACAAAACAAGCAGCAACGATGGCAGTGTTTTCTTTGGCCTTTACGAAGACGGTAAGCCCTTTGCCTGCACCTACGCCGAATACGGCGAGATATACCGCAACAAGGTTACCGAGATGGTATCCGCCGCACACATAATAGCTCTTGACGGAAAGACCGTAGCCGTTGCCGGCTCTGTTTACGAGGAAAAGAAACTTCGCACAGGTGCAGGTTTTTCCGCAGACGGAACAAAGCTTTGTATGGTATACGGCGAAAACCTTGATATAAGTCAGCTTAGCAACCTGTTGATAGGCAGCGGTTGCAGTGTTGCTGTTAACTTTGGGAACGGCGGCGAGCTTGGGATGCTTTGCGGTGACAATTTGTACGGCGCAAACGTATCCGTAGGCCCTGCATTGCTGATTACGGAAAAATAAAATACAGGAGGAAAGGTTTATGAAGATTGCAGCAAAGAGATTTTTATTTTTACTGTTGGCTGCCCTTATGCTTTTGTCGGTTGCCTGCAAAAAAGGTGATGAAACAAAAGACACCTCAAGCACAGCGGAGCAAAGCGCTATGTCCGAAGATGACACATCGGTGGAAAACGGTGACGTAACCGAGGACGGCTACTTTAAGAAGCTTAACCAAGGCTATGACATTGACGAGTCTGCACCCACACTTGAAGGGGACGTTGTTATCATTCAGTTAAACAACACCGCCGCCTTTGCTTTGGACGCAGGTGCTATGCCTTCCCTTTCCGCTTTTGCCGATAAAGCTGCGTATTACACCGATTTTTACGCGCAGCAAGGCACAGAGGAAGGCGTGTATTCCGCCTTGACCTCTCTTTACGCACCTATTGAAGGTATGAACAGCAATGCGGCTTATTACGGTCTTGCGCATCTGTTTGCTGAAAACGGATATGAGGTTTATGCAGGCAGTATGGGCCGTGAAGACACAAGCTGTTCCAAGGAGCTTGCTTCTGCTTTGGGCATCGGCAAAGGACTTACCCACATCTACGGTTTGCCTGAGAAGGACGCATCCGACTACACCGAAGAAGAGCTTAAATCTTCCATAGCAAAAGGCGAGCTGCTTCCCGAATTCTTCGGTTTTTCAGCAGATAACGGAAAGAAAGATTTTATATTTATCGAAGCGGATGGGATAGAATATCCCTACATCCCCGTTTCTACGGACGGCGTTGCCATAGAGGGCAACCGCAGTCTTAACAGCTACATCTGCTGTGCCGCCAACCTTGACAGCGAGCTTGGCGGAATACTTGAAACGATTGAGGCTTTAGGCGACAAAGCACCTACAGTAATCATATACGGTACTGCCCCCAAGCTGGACGGGAAGTTTGCTACCTACGCAAAGGAATATCCCGAACTGTTTGAAGACGGCTTCAGCTATGACCAGGCTTATCAAACGCCCTTTGTAATTTACGGCAAGGGGATCACCGCAGGCGAGATAAACAGCTTTGCCACGGTTTATGACATCTACCCTACCCTTGCGGCACTTTACAGATTTGAAAGCGACAGTATGCTTGTCAGCGGCGAGAACGTTTATATGAACAGCAAGCTTCCCGCGCCGAGCGAAGAGGCAACGCTTGCTTCCAACATTGCCGCAAACAAGTCTTACACCGTAACGCTGGCAGACGGCGGTGCACCTTCTTATATGTTCCCTTCATTTAAGGATGACGGTGTTAAGCTTACCGACGGTGTAAACGATGACGGCAAGGGCATTGCCGAAAACGAGATAGGCATTGTTTTAAGCGGCTGTAACAGAGAACACTACATAACCGTAGACTTAGGTGAGGTAAAAGAGTTCGACCGTGTTGCCATTGAGGGCGTTGCTTATAACGGCACCACCCACATGGGGCTTAACGGCAAGGATTTTGACCTTTACATAAGCACGAACGGCGAAAGCTATAAGAAGGCTTTCGGTAACACGGTTGTGAAGAATGCAGATACAGGCGTTTATCAAAGCTATACAAAATCCTTTGATTTTTCCTCCGAAGCAAGGTATGTTCGCTTTGCGTTCACAGGGGATGTGGGATACCTTACAGTAACTGAGGTCTGCGTTTATGAAGCCATACAAGCAGACAAGGAAGCTTTTGAGCCGAACAGCTTCAGGTTCTTTGCTCCTCAGGGCGAATACGTAAGAGGTACATTCGTTACCGATACGGTTTATTACGCCAAGACCGACAGCACGGCATCTGCCTTTTCCAAGGCGGGCTTGACCGAGGTATCTGCAAGAACATACAAGGACCACCACGTATTTGTACTGGAAACCATAAACGAATGCGAATATGCGGTAAAAAGCGGATTTTACGGCGGCGACAAGAGCGCAGAAGAGTTTTACGCCGATATGCCCGACAGTAACAAGCTTGTGCTTAGCGTGGAGGGTGAGGGCGGCGTTAACGGCTCTATGGTATGGCACATCAACTATTTAAGCAACTACAACGTAAACTTTGCGGCAAACACCCTCTCCGGCATTTGGGAGGGCTTGAACCTTAAAGACGGCGCTTTGACTCTTGCAGAGGGCTATACCGCAGGCTATTTTGTAACTGAGGAAATAAGCCTTACCGAATTTGATAGGCTTTACGTAACGCCCGTTGCCAAAGTCGGTGACGGCAATATAAGAGTTTACGCCTCCTACGTGGCTGAAAACGGCGTCAGCACCCCTTGGATACTTATCGACAGCTACGACAAGGACGGCTTTGTTGAGGGCAAGGGTCTTGCTAAGGTAGAAAGCGAAAGCGGCTATAAGGCAAAGAGTTTCCGTGTAAAGCTGGAGCTTGACTGTGAAGGTGAAACAGCGCCCACCGTATCTGCCCTTAATCTTACACCCGCACTTACGCCCGATGCGGATGAAGAAATCCCGGTATTTGAAGAAGCGGTTGACGTGTTTGTGGAAATAAGCGAAAACGGCGAGTTTAAGGACAGCGGTGCGGCGGCAGTTGAGACTTTGATGGCAAAAGCCTTGTCCACAGCTCCCGACTACGAAAAAGCTCTTTCTTACATCAAGAACAGCGACAGCGTTGCAGGTGCGTCCATACTTGCCCGTTACGCTTGCGAAAACGGCCTTAACGCCTTTGTGGACGCTTACACCGTTAACGAGCTTATGACCGCCCTTTACAAAGGACAGGCTATAATAATCAAAGACGGCGACAATTACCTTATCGCCGCAGGATACAGCGAAGAAGGCATAACTGTTATTGATCCGCTTACAGGCGACAAAGCCGTACGTGCCTTTGAGGATATATCAATATTAACGGAGGTTATAATTGTGGACAGCGCACTTAACACACCCGAAATCATTGAAGACATCATTGCAGAGGACTCTGCAGTACGACCCGGCATTGTAGTGGATAAGAAGAAGTACATTGTTATCCACAACACAGGTAACTACGCACCCGGCTCTACCGCCGCCGCACACGCTACCTACCTGCACGGCTTGGCAGACCAACCTGACAGAAGTGTTTCCTGGCATTATACCGTAGACAGCAAGGAAATCTATCACCACCTGCCCGATAACGAAAGCGCTTGGCATGCCAGCGACGGCACCCACGGCGAAGGCAACAAATACGGTATTGGTATTGAGACCTGCGTTAACGGTTTTCCCAACGTATATCAGGGCGAGGCTTATGAAGAATGGCTTAAGGACTACACCGTTACCATTAAGAACCTTGCATACCTTGTAGCAAAGCTTATGATAGAAAACGACATCGGTATGGACGGCATTAAGCAACATTGGGACTTTGCACCCGACAAGAAGAACTGCCCCATGCAGATGCGTTACTCCAGCGCAAGCGACTCTTTCGTACACGACGGTGATATGTGGGTTTACCTTATGAGCCAAGTAGAATTGCAGCACAAGAGACTTATTGAGGAGGGCTACGGTCAATGAAAAAGCTTTTTATAAGTGCGGATATTGAAGGTACCTGCGGTATAGTTGATTGGCAGGAAACCGAAACAGGCAACGCTTACAGCGATTATTTCCGTAACCAGATGACGGCAGAAGTTGCCGCAGTTTGCAGAGGCGCTCTTAAGGCAGGCTTTGACGAAATAGTTATAAAGGACGCCCACGACAGCGCGCGCAACCTTTATCCCGACAAGCTCCCCAAAGAAGTTAAGATTATTCGCTCCTGGAGCCGTGACCCCTTCTCTATGATGACGGGTATTGACGAAAGCTTTGATGCGGTTATATTTACAGGCTATCACAACGCCGCAGGTACGGGCAGTAATCCCCTGTCCCACACTATGACGGGCAATATCTTTTCCTATAAGATAAACGGGCTTACCACCAGCGAGTTTCTTATGAACTCTTATATTGCCGAGTATTTCGGTGTTCCCGTGGCAATGCTTACCGGCGACAAGGGGCTTTGCCTTGCGGCTAAGGAGCATATAAGCGGTCTTACCACTGTAGCTGTTAGCGAAGGCAGAGGCAACTGCTCCATGTCCATCCAACCCCAAAGAGCTTGCGAGCTTATGGAGGAAGCGGCAGAAAAAGCGCTCAGCGGCGACCTTAAGGACTGCCATATAGCGCTTCCCAAGGAGTTTGAGGTGGAGGTAGCCTTTAAGCGCCATCAGTCCGCATACCGTGCATCCTTCTACCCCGGTGCGTATCAGATAGACGATAACACCGTTGGCTTTAAGTGCAAGGATTATATGGATTTCCTTAAATTCGAAATGTTTGCAGTATAAAATTACACCCCATTGCTCACTTTGTTCGCAACGGGGACCCCGAGAAAAACAAAGCACCATTTCCGTTTGCTCGCGCCTTCGCGCCTCGTACTTTGTACTCGGCACTCGCGGAAACTATGGTATATTTTCTGCGGCACCTGTCCGCAGAAAATATTGGAATTTTATTTTACTTGCTTTATTCATGTCTTAAAATATACACCGGCAAAAAGGAGCAGGCACAACGCCTGCTCCTTTATTTTAGCGTATTATGTTGAGGGACTTATCTTATCTGTCCGTTGCCGTTTATAAGGTACTTAAAAGTCGTAAGCGCTTCGGGACCCATAGGCCCTCTGGCGTGGAATTTTTGGGTGGATATGCCTATCTCCGCACCGAAGCCGAACTCCTCACCGTCGGTAAAGCGGGTTGACACGTTAACGTAGACCGCCGCCGCATCTACCGCCGCCGTAAAGCGGTCAGCCGCCGCTACGCTGTCGGTAACGATAAGCTCGCTGTGCTTGGTGTTGTGCTCATTTATGTGAGATATGGCTTCCTCTATATCCTCTACCACCTTAACCGCCATTATATAATCGTTATACTCGGTATAAAAATCCTCTTCGGTGGCAGGTGTAATATCTTGCAGTATTTTAAGAGTTTTTTCGCATCCCCTAAGCTCTACCTCGGGCATACGTGCCTTGATCTTAGGCAAAAACTCTGCGGCTACGGCGCTATCCACAAGCAAGGTCTCGGTAGCGTTGCATACGGAGGGGCGAGAGGTCTTGGAGTTATATACCAGCTCCAGCGCCATGTTTATATCGGCGTGCTTTTCCACATACACGTGGCAGTTGCCTGCGCCTGTTTCTATAACCGGCACGGTGGCGTTATCCACAACCGCACGGATAAGGGAACGACCGCCGCGGGGGATGAGCAAATCAACTACGCCGTTAAGGGTCATAAGGCGGTTACTGCTTTCACGGGTGGTATCCTCAACCACCTGCACGCAGTCCTCGGGAAGGCCTGCCTCTTTAAGAGCACTGCGGACGGAGTTCACTATGGCGATGCTGGAAAGCACCGCTTCCTTACCGCCACGGAGCACACAGGCGTTGCCCGACTTTACGCACAGCGCCGCCGCATCTGCCGTAACGTTGGGGCGCGCTTCATAGATTATAGCTATAAGTCCTATAGGCACACGCACCTTTTTAATACGCATACCGTTGGGTCTGTCCCAAACCTCGCCGCCGCCCAAAGGGTCGGGCTGTGCGGCAACCTTGCGCAGAGATGCGGCTATACCGTTTATACGTGCTTCCGTAAGCACAAGCCTGTCTATAAGTGTGGTGCGGATACCTGCCGCCTTGGCGTTTTCCAAATCCTTGGCGTTTGCCTCAAGGATAAGAGAGCTGTCTCTTACAAGTGCATCCGCCATAAGGCTTATTGCCTTGTTGCGCTGTTCACCCTTAGAGGTGGCAAGTATGGGGAACGCCGTCTTTGCCGCAGTACATTTTTCCATTAATATATCTGTCATTGCTTATTCCTCCGTATCAAACAGGGTGCCTTTGAAGGTGCCGTCCATTATGTCATAAAGAATATCGGGGTTGCCGCCGTTGGCAATTATCATTGGGATGCCGTTTTCGGTACACATCCTTGCGGCTTTAAGCTTTGCCGCCATACCGCCTGTACCCCTTGCAGTTCCTGCACCGCCTGCCTTTGCCTCCAGCTCCTCGGTTATCTTGGGAACATAAGGGATAAGCATAGCGTTGGGGTTGGTCTTAGGGTTATCGCTGTAAAAGCCGTCGATATCCGTAAGGTTTATAATCAGGTCTGCCTTACAAAGAAGGGCAACTACGGCACCGAGGGTATCGTTGCCGCCATACTTTATCTCATCAGAGGAGATGGTATCGTTCTCGTTAATAACGGGGATACAGCCAAGGTCGATAAGTACACGAAGCGTACTTTCCGCATGGTGGCGGCGCACCTCGTCATCGGTTACATCCCTCGTAAGGAGAAGCTGTGCAACCTTATGGCCATAGTCCGCAAAAAGGCGGTTATACATATCAATAAGCTCGCACTGTCCTACTGCCGCCGCCGCTTGCTTTTCCTCGGTTGTAAGCCCTTCGTGGCGCAGACCTATCTTGCCCACACCGCAGCTTATCGCACCGGATGAAACCAAAACAATGCGTCTGCCGCTGTTTTGCAGGTCGGAAAGGCACTTAACCAAGCCTTCTATTCTGCGGATGTTTATATAGCCCGAAGGATATGTAAGGGTGGAGGTTCCCACCTTGACTACTATAAGATTTGCGCTGCGTATTTTTTCTATATTCATAAAAACCACCTTTTTTGAAAAAAGCTCTTTATCTTTTCTGATTATTATACTATAATACATGTGTATTTGTCAATCAAAAATCAGTAAAGAGGTAATAGACATGATAAACAAACATATAATCTTGGCAAGCGCATCCCCCCGACGCAGAGAGCTTCTTGAAAGCTTTGGTTTTGATTTTGAGATATGCCGCTCTCTTGCCGACGAGAACGGAGTTGAAAACTACGCACCGCAGGATGCCGTAACGGAGCTTGCGCTTAGGAAGGCGCTGTGGGTCAAGGAGAGATGCAAAAACAATGACAGCGTTATACTTGCGGCGGACACCTTGGTGGCCATCGACGGTAAGTTGCTTGGCAAGCCTGAGGATGAAGAAGATGCCTTCCGTATGCTTAAAGGGCTGTCGGGCACCAACCACCAAGTATACACGGGCTATGCTATATTATACGGTGACAAACAAATAAGCGGCTACGAATGTACGGATGTGTTCTTCCGTCCCTTGGAGGAAGAAGAAATAAGGGCATACATAGCCACAGGCGAACCTATGGACAAGGCAGGCGCCTACGGGATACAGGAAAAAGCGGGGATTTTTGTGCGCCGTATAGAGGGCGATTACCTTAATGTTTTGGGGCTTCCCGTTTGCAAGATATATGAGGAGCTGAAAAAGCTTTAATACCATTATAATAAGGGTGCAGGAGCAAAAGCTCCTGCACCTCAAGCTGATGACAAACTTGTCATCAGCTTGGCAGAGTGCTGAGAAAGAGTGCAGACAAGACGAACCGAGGCGAAAACTGTACATAGGTACTGCGAGCCGAGGTTCGTTTTGAACGAAAAAAATACAATATAATGCAGAAAAGTCAGGGGGTGCGTCCCTGACTTTTCATCTTTGTGTGTAATTATATTTTTCTTTTTTCGTGGTCTGTACCTTTGTCAGCGGTCTGGGGTGCAGGAGCAAAAGCTCCTGCACTTTTAATTTATGCGTACCACACATCAAAAGCATCATATTTCAAAATCAATGCCGCATCTAAGTTATCTACCTTGCCGTCGGAGTTGATATCGCCGTTTTTAAATTGAACTTCACTAAGCGCACTTATAAATCCCACATCATATTTAAGAGCGTAAGCCGCATCCAAAGAATCAACCGTTCTGTCAAGATTTAAGTCGCCCTTCAAGTGATCGCCCTCTGAGGGGGGAGAAGAAGGACCGTCGTCTATGCTTAGGTCCACAAGTATCTTTTCGTAATTGCTTGCGTAATCCTGAAGCTCTAAATAAACATAAGTATCACTGTCTGTAACCGCATCTGACAGATCCACCGTCCACCTACCGTATACACCGGGTACGGAGTCAGTTATATCCACACGGTTTATAACGTTTTCGCCTCCCTCGTCATAAACAAAAATATTGGATATGTAACGCTCGTCCATGGCACTAACGGTAAGCAATTTATTAGCCTTATCCCAAGAGTAGTCAAACTTCGGCGCCGTATTGTCGATATACATATAATACTCACGCTCTGTGATAAGCTCTGCCCCTTCGAAATCCAACTGAGTCTCAAAGCTAACCTTTATTCTTGTGCCGTCGGGGACGTATGCAAAGCCGTATCCCGTATAATAAAAGCCGTCCCATGCGAAATACGTGCCCTGCATAAAGCTGTAGGTGTCCAAGTCAAAAAAGTTCTTCATAGCGTATTCCGTATCGTCAACGTAATACACCTTACCCGTATCCGCATCGGATACCGTCATAATTATGTGCCGCACGTTTCTGAGCAATGACGGATAAATAATAAAGGAGTTTGCCAGACAGCCATCTGTTTTTTCTGCTGTGGGAAACGCCATACGGTCATAGTCATAGCTTACCCAGCCGTAAAGGTTATCACCGATAAAGCCTATCACTTCACTGCCGTTATACAAATATGCTTCGTTATAGCCTACATTGGTATTAAGTACGGTGGTGTAGTCAGGCTCTTCTTCGCCGTTGTTCTTTAGTTCAAGCTTTGTGTCCAGAACCTCGCCCCAATCGTAGGTTTCAAACACGGGGGCGGCTGTCCAGTCGCCGTAAAAGCCCATAAAGCTTTGCTTAATATGAGAGGTGCCACCGTTTAAGGAAAGGAAGATATAGCCTTCCACATAGCCGCCGTTGGGATAAGCGGAAAGGTACTCTTTCGCCTCCTCGCTAAGGCTTACGGTAAAGGTGATATCTACATAGTCACTGTCTGCTCCGACGGTATAAACACCGTCCTTTAGGCTGCCTTCACCAAGAGTCACACTTATATCGGCATCAAGCGCATAGGGAGTTAATCTGTTGTAAAGCACACCCTCATCTTCCGTATATGCGTCGCACAAAATATAAGAAGCACCCACGGAAAAACTGAATGACTTGCCGTAAAGATTTTTAAGTCTTGTTTCAAACGTATAAACGCCTGTTTTTTCGGGGTCGTGTCCCACGTTGGCTATCGGATTTTCAAAGGCCGCAACTGCCGCCGCAAAGTTTTCAAACAAGGGCATACCCGCACCCTGCTGACGGGGAGAATAGGGCAGCCCTTCACCGTTATACAAAAGCTCGGCGCTGCTTAGCACGCTGTCATAAACAAGCTCATAAAGCTGAGGATTGCTGTATTCGGGATGAGTTGACTTAACAAAGCTCTTTGCGCAGGCGAATATGCCCGACACAACGGGGGTAGCCATAGATGTGCCGCTTAAAGTTTGATAACCGTAGGGGCTGTTGCTTGCACAGCGTACATTGCCGCCTATGCCCGTAATTTCAGGCTTTAGCTTAAGGTCGGGGGTTACGCCCCAGCTGGAAAAATCCGAAACTTGCACACCGTATGGGCTGTGTATTGACGAAGGCTCGGTGTTTACCGTTAACAGACTGTTTGCGGAAAGAAGCTCGTAAGCGGTGCTTGCCACGGAAACACAGGGGATGGCGGGGTTTTCTATCTCCATATATACAATACCGCTTTGGTTGTTGTAACAAATCATCGCCACTGCGCCTGCAGCTGCGGCGGCATTGCACTTTTCTTCAAAGGTGATCTCTCCCCTTGAAACCACCGCAACCTTACCGTTTACGTCCAAGCCCGCGTAATCCTCAGGCGCACCTACGGAAGGTATCATAATATAGGGAAGACTTTGACCTCCCAAATGATACACAAAAGAGCCGTCGGTACCGTCTGCGTATTCTATTTCTTTGCCACCTACGCTTATAGTATACGCCGAATAGCTTGAGTTGTCGCCGCTGGCAACGGCAATGGCGCCCCTATAGCTTGCAGGGTTACCTATTACGCCGTAATCTGCATAGTCGGCGGTAACACCGTCCGCATAGTATTTGGAAGAATATTTATTGTAAGCATATCCTCTGTAGCCTTGGGAATACTCATTGCCTGCCGCACAGCATACAAATACGCCTGCTTCCCTAAGACGGCTGAAGATATCACCGTAAAGTTCGGTTTCCAGCTCGTAGTCAAAGGAAAATCCGTTTTGAGAGCCTAAAGACAGGTTTATAACGTCCGCACCCAAAATATATGCGTCTTCCATTGCCGCAAAATATACGGAAGAGTCTGTATAACCGCTGTCGGCAAAAATCTTCATCCCAAGTATCTGTGCATCGGGAGCTATCCCCTTAAAGTCGCTTCCGTTATTGCCTGCGGCAATACTTGCAACAGCGTTACCGTGGGAGTCGGAAGAGTAAACATCGGTGTCTTCATCTGCGTAGTCGTATATGTAGGGTATTTTTTTACTTTGATATACACCGAGCAGACCTTTGCCGGCCCTAAGAGAATTTACCTTTGATTGGTCAAGGGCGGTGTTTGCCGATATATAGGCATCGGAAAAGGCAGAATGGTTAACGTTAAGCCCAGTATCAAGCACGGCAATGACCGTACCGCTGCCGCCGTCCGTTGCTCCCGTAAAGCCAAGAGTTCTCCCTGCGCTTACCGAAGAGGGACTGAGTCCTGTTTCTGCCACGGGTGCGGAATATCTGTTGGCAATATACACCCTTGCCACACCGTCCAGCTTTTCTATCTCTTTAAGCTGACCGTAGGCGGCATCTACGGCAATACCGTTGATAAGGGCACCGTAACTGAAGGCAAGCTTTGCGCTGTAACCTTCGGTTATTGCTTTGGTGAGCCCCGCACGGTTTGCCGCGCTCAGCCTTTTTGCCGTTTTTACCGTAAGCGATGTGCCCTTTTGATTAAGAGCTATATCGCTTTCACCGTCAAACACAACTATGGCACGCAAAATCTCGCCGTCGTTATATTCAAATTGAAGGCGGGAAACAAAAGGGGTTTTAATTTCTTTTTCCGAAGCTGTCGCCGTAAAGCTTAACGAAGGCAACAGCATAAATACAAAAAGCATAATGGCTGTAAATCTTTTTGCCACAATTATCGCTCCTTTAAAGCATTTTAGTTTGCTGTCATCAGTATATCACCCCCTATCCATAATGTCAATGTATAAAGAAAAAAGGTTGACAAAAGCCGCTTGTTAGAGTATAATTCCTATGATTATATATTTATAGTGGTGTAGTGTTGCCCCTTAACACGAAAGGCGGCATACAATACGGAAAGTGAGGAGCTGTGGCTATGATAAAAAACGTACCCTCTTTATTCGGAGAGCTTGTTTTTAACGAAGCGGTTATGGAAGCACGTTTGCCTGCAGAAGCCTTTAAAGCTATGAAGAAGGCTATGGGTGACGGCAAGCGCCTTGACAGTGCGTTGGCGGATATTGTTGCAAAGGCAATGCGTGACTGGGCTGTAGAAAAGGGAGCGACCCATTATACCCATTGGTTCCAACCTATGACCGGTATTACCGCAGAAAAGCACGACAGCTTTATTACCCCTGCCAAGGACGGCGGCGTTATTATGGATTTTTCCGGCAAGGAGCTTGTAAGGGGCGAGCCTGATGCGTCCTCCTTCCCTTCCGGCGGTCTGCGTGCAACCTTTGAAGCCCGCGGATATACCGCTTGGGACCCTACCTCCTTTGCTTTTATTAAAGACAGCACCCTTTGCATACCTACCGCCTTTTGCTCTTACGGGGGCGAGGCTTTGGATAAAAAAACGCCCTTGCTTAGGTCTATGGAAGCAATAAACAAACAGACTATGCGTGTACTCAGACTGTTTGGCAACACCACGGTTACATCTGTTAAGACTACCGTGGGCCCTGAACAGGAGTATTTTCTTATAGAC
>SVRF01000005.1 GCA_015064945.1 Oscillospiraceae bacterium
GCAAAGCTGAGGGTCAAAGCTGAATATAAGGGAATAGCTTTTGCGGCTGTCGCTTTTCGTCTCCACCACAAAACTGCCCGCCGGGTCGGTGTAATACTTCACTCTGCCCGAAAACTGTGAGGAGGAGCATATATGGGCGGCATAGCCCTCTCCGCTTTCGAAGGAGTAATTACCGCCCTTCCCTTCTGCCGTAGCGTAAAACACGTCCTTACCGTTACAAAATGCCACGTTAAGGCTTTTAACACGGCTGTGGCGGCGGAAGCAAGTTTCGTTAACGGTAATACCGCCGTGGGAAAGACGCACATGGCCCAAGCTGTCTGCGACCACAGTGCAAAGCCCGTTGCCGAATACACTGACGGCAGGGTTTGCGGCGTTAAGGGCAGAAAGCTGTTTGCCTGCACCGCCCCTTGTGCTTTGGGGCTTCTTTGGGCTCTGTTGCTTTTCCGCATCGTATATCAAAGCGGAAACAGGTATCCTCTCCTGCAACAGCTCGTAAAAAGCGGCGGCAGGCGGATAATTGGTAAACCTACTTACAAACACGTTATCAAAGCAGGCGTTGGCGCAGGCAAGAAGGCTCATCCCCATGTGATGCGCCATATAGCTGTTTATGGGTACGCCCCTGTTCGCCTCCGAGGTGAAGTCTATTGCCTCATACAAACCGTATTTGCCACGCATTCCTGCCCTGTCATAGGCATCAAGGGTCTTTAACGCCTCCTTAGGAGCGATACACATTGTAAGATACACGGAATAGGGGGAAAGAACCGTCTCTTTTTGGCTGTAACGGGCAAGAGCAAGGCTTTGAACCCCGTGGGCTTTGTATTGATAATTCATCTCGCTGTCGAAGGCAAGAAAGGCACTTTCGGAACATCCCCAAAGCTTGCCTGCGGAAAAGGCACGCTGTTTATACAGGGCAAAGCAGAGACTTTCGTAAACGAAGCTGTTTTTGTAAAGAGGCAAAAACAACTGCGGCATAAAGAACTCAAAGGCGGTGCCTGACCAGCTTGCCATACCTATATGCCCTCCGTCCCCCACTACGGGACGGCTGAGTTTAGCCCAATGCTTTACGGGGACCTGCCCCGTTGCTACGGCAAAATAGGAGGTACTGCGCGCCTCGCTCATATACATATCATAGCAAATTTCGGAAATCTGACCTGTTTGTCCCTGCGCTCCAAGGGCAAAAAGCCCTCTGTCGCTGTTATAGAGGACAGAAAAATCTGCATTGCCGAACAAAAGCTCTGCCCTGCGTGCAAGGGAGGTTTTACCTTCGCTGTACAAATAACGTGACAGCGCCACCAAGCACACGCAGAGGTTGCCGCTGTCCACGGTAGAAACGTAGCCACCGCCTATCTCCTCCAAGGACTTAAGGGAATACCAATTATACAGATGTCCCTTCCATTTCGGCAAAGACTCTATGCTTGATATGGCTTTTTCTATACGCTGTTCGGCGGTTTCGCTGCTTATGAAACCGAAATCCGCCGCCGCCACTACGGAAAGCAGATACAGCCCGATGTTAGTGGGGGATGTTCTGTGCGCCGTTGCCTCAACCGGCGAAAGCTGGATGTTATCCGGCGGTAACCACGCACTGTTTTGATCTACGTTATCCTCAAAAAACTGCCATATCGGCTTGGCATGCGCCTTTATGCTTCGGCGGATATCTGCGTTTACAAGGGGCTTTTCCCTTAGCCTGCAGGAAAGCCTGAAGGCGAAAACGGGGAACAAAAACCAAAGCAAGCCAAGAAGACGTGTTATCCAAAGTCCCGTGGCAAAAAACATCAATGCGCCTACGGCGGCTGAGGGGAAAAGACGGTAGATATAAAGGCTTATGCCACCGTCGGCAAGCTTCTCCCCTTGGGCAGAGGTAAGCCATTTTAACAGCTTTTTGCCACGGTACATACGCCAGAGGGCTTTTATAAAAGCATCTAAGGTAACGACAGCTTTATGGGCAAGAGAAGCAATTTCGAAAAAGGCAGTGCGCAGACTTTGTGCCATACCGCCCTGTACCGAAGAGAAGAAGCGCCTTGAACGGAAGCGCAAAGCGGCAGGACGGGATATAAGGGTATAAAACACGGGTGACACCGTATTTATAAGAGCAAGAGCACACATCCACAGTCCTTCGCTGCCCTTTACAAAAAAGCCTGCAAGTAACAAGGTTGCGAAGGAAAGCACAGGGGACAGATGTCTTAGCACATTGCCCGCTATCCTTATACCGCCGCGGAAGCCCTGTCCGTAGCCCCTGAGCAAGGAAAGATTTTGCACATCGCCGCGTATCCAACGGTGAAGCCTTGTAAAATAAGGAAAAATCGCCGAGGGTACATTGTCGGTAAATGAAATATCCGAAACGTATCGGGTACGCAAAATATTCCCCTCGGGCATATCGTGGCTTAGCACACGCTTTGTCGGCAATGTGCCCGACAAAAGCTTGGCGTAGGCATCTATGTCTATAATTCCTTTGCCGCAGAATACGCCCTGACCGAAAATATTTTGCTGTCGGTTAAAGCCTGCGCTTTCGTACACGTCTATACCGCCCGCACCTGTAAGCAAAGCGGAAAAGCCCGTGCTACCGCCAAGGCACAGGCAGGGATTTACCGCAGGCTGTATTATGCCGTAGCCCCGTTTTATTTTGCCGCCCGCTATGTGAGGGCGGTTGAGGGGGTGCAAAAGCATACCCGTAAGGGTAGCCGCACCTTGAGGAGGAAGTCTTGTATCCCCATCCAGACTAAGCAAAAACTTAACACCCCTTACGTCCGCGCCTGAGACCACGGCAAATGGGTCTCTGCCCTCCTTTATATAACTTACAAGGTCTTCTATTGCCCCTCTTTTTCGTTCTCTACCGCAAAAGCCCCCTTCGCCGTCGGCGCTTCTTCCCCTTACAAACAGGCAAAAATTGTTGCCAAAGCGGTATTTGAGGCTGTCAAGTGCGGCTTTTGCGTTTTTGATCAGCTCTGCGTCAGCAGGAGTGTTTTTAGTTTTTGCCGACGGCAGATCAGCGAGGATGCCGAAGTACATCCCATCTCCCCTGTTTGTCAGATATATTTGCTCTAAATTTTTGAAAACGCTGTCATCGGTAAGCAATGTGGTAATAACCGTAAGGGTATGCTTGCCCTTAGGCAGCTTATTTAGATCAACGGCAGGACAAGGAGCAGGACGGCTTAAAAAGGAAAAGCAAAAGTCCGAAAATCCCAAGGCGAAGCACACAAGGGGCACAGCAAGCAAGGGCAAAGACCAAAGGGGGCAAACATTCAGAGCAAAAGCGAAAAGCAAGAGTGTCGTCCCAAGCATCACAAGTACGTAGGGCACGGGTTGGGGCTTTTTATCCACGCCCAAAACCGCCCCTAAGGGAAGGCCTTTGTGGGCAGCTGTCTCTTCCGCTTTAAGCACCGCCGCCTTTTCCGTACAGCCTTGCTTTGCGGCGTAACCTCTTAAGGCTTTGCGGTATTGCCCCTTGGTGTGGTCGGTCATACTCATATATAGGGGTTCTCGCTCCGCAAGGCGGCGCTCCGACTCTGAAAGCGAGGGATAAATACCTGAAAAATCCGTATTATCCACGGTTTTCATAAGCTTAAAGGCATTCTGCAAGCGAACAGTACCGCCGCCCTGACCGTCAAGCGCCGCCCTGCAGGCAAGACCCGTCTCTATCAATGCGGCGGCAATTATCAGGCTTTTCAACATATCCAGCTCTAACGAGTTGCAGTCATAATCGCAAAATGCCTGTGTGGGCGTATCCTTACCGTAGTTGAAGCCTTGTTTTTTAAAATGCGTCCACAAGGCTCTGAAGGCGTAGGGAACCCCCTCCCTGCCCTGCAGTTTTTTAAAGTTTTTTTGCTGTGCAAAGCTTTCACGCAGTTTGCGCCTGTAATAATAGGCGTTGTCTGCCACCCTGCTCATAAAAGGGTCGGCATCGTCCGTTTTTCCTTGCCTTTCCGCTTTGCGGATCTCTGCAGCGGCAACAGACAGCATTTGCATAAGACTTAAGCCTTTTTTCATAAAGCAGTCCTCCGTATAGCTTAAACTTATGCTATTATTTTCCTGTTGCAGCAGTTTTATACAATTCCCCAAAGAAGTCTGACGACTTCTTGAAAACCCCGACAATTACCCCAAGAAGTCTGACGACTTCTTGGGGACCCCGACAAAAAAAGAGCAAACGGTTTTGTTTGCTCTTTTTACTAATCGTATACAGTTATTTTTTCGCATCCCAAATTTGTTCCAACACCGCACCAACCGATTTTGCCATACACATAAAGCCCAAGTCGTTGGGGTGACTGCCGTCTACGGTGCAGTACTCACGCAAATCATCAGGAAAAAGGCTTGCGCCGTCAATAAAGTAAACGTTTTTATCCCCTGCCGCTACTGCTTCCGTATAAGTCTTATATATTATGTCCCTGCGGCGGTCGCTTAGCTTTGCGCCGATGGTTTCCGCCATAGGGCGGCTCATGAATATAACAGGCATATCGGGGTTTTTAGCCCTTACTATGTCAAAAAACGGCTTGTGGGTAGCCTCCAGATGCTCTGCCGTGGGGGCGTTGTGGTCGTAATCGTACACGAAAATTTCAGGGTGCAGATCAGCTATGTATTCGGCAATCTCCGGCTCGCCCTTGGCGCTGCCCGAAAAGCCTAAATTATATATTGCACAGTCGTACATCTTGGCTATTATACCGTCGTAGGAGTTACCTGCACGGCAGGCGCATCCCCCCTGTGTGATAGAAGAGCCGTAAAACAGCACCATACCGTGGCTTTGCGGGGAAGGAGGAAGCAGCTGACTGTTCTCGTCAATGCCTATATAAAGGTCGGTAAGTCCGCCGTAAAGGGGCAGGGCTATGGTAACGTCCACAAAATCGCTGTTTGGTGCATCATCCTTGCGGGCTATATTTGCGCCGTCCTCAAACCATAGGTCGTCGGTTCTTATACAGCAACACATTTTAATAAAGCGCATATCCTTGCCGCTATCCACATAAATCTCACAGCCCGTAGAGCCTGAAAGGGGCATATGACGCATATAGAAAGTGTTAAGCTTTTTTGCCTTTATTGCCACAAAGGGGGAGTTTGTGCGGAAGCGTATTCTGCCGCCTGCCAAATAGCGGGAAAGGTTCTCGATAGAAGGGTTAATCTTAGAAAGCTCCAAAGGCAAACGGCTGAAGATACCGTCCTCGCCCTTATGGTGCAGACCGCTTATCTCTGCGGCGCAGTCGATAGAGTTATACATTTTAATGGTGGGGAAACGGGTTACAAGCGCCTCTGAGGGGGCAAAATTCTTATCAATTTTTTCAATATGCAAGCTCATTTATTTACCGCCTTTCTCATATACGGATTATATTTTCTTTCGTCAGATAGGGTGCTTTCTCTTTCGTGGCCGGGGTACACGCCGTAATCACCGGGCATTGCGTAAAGGAGGCGCAAGGACGCCATCATTTTACTCAGGTCGCCGCCCTGAAAATCGGTCCTGCCCATACCTCCCCTGAAAAGGGTATCACCCGTGAAGAGCATATCATCAAAGATATAGCAAACCGAGCCTTCCGTATGACCGGGAGTGTGGATAACCTGGAAGTCAAAACCGCATAAGCTTTGGTATCTGTCGCCGTCGCCGAAAACAACATCTGCTTTTTTAAAGGGCCACGGGTTTTCCTTAAGGATACCTGATATAAGGTCACGTTCCAAAAGCATTTTGGCATCGGCTTTGTGGATGGCGACCTGTGTTTTTTCGGTACGAAGCCTATCCACAGCCAGAATGTGGTCAAAATGACCGTGGGTAAGGAGTATAAGCGCAGGGTATGCATCCATATCGTGCAGAGTGCTTTTTATAAGGATAGCGTCATCACCGGGGTCGATAACAACGGCGGCACGGCTGCCATCCTGCTTAATGATATAGCAGTTAGTGCCAAGTCTGCCGACAACAAGTCTTTTTAGTGTATAGGGCATTATGATCACCTCTCTCTTTGATTATAGCACACAAAAGACAAGGGGTAAAGAATTTTTTTGCCTTTTTGGAATAATTTACGCCGACCTTGGAAATAATATCCACGAAAACAAAAAGAGAGGTGACCACCTATGACAGACAAAGAGCTTATGTATGTTGAAGACGCACTTTCCCACGCACAGTTTTTGAAGACCCAATGCGACGACACCGCAAGTAAGCTTAGCGACCAAAGCCTTAAGAGCTTTGTTGCAGGACTTTCAAGCAAGCACCAGCAAATATTCGGCAGCTTTTACAGTTTACTTTAAAGGAGATAAGGCTATGGATGACAAAAAGCTTATGGAAACAATGCTTTACGCCGTTAAAAGCACCTGCGATTTATATTTACACGGCGCAATAGAATCCCCCACAGGCAACGTACACGGTGCCTTCAGCAACGCTTTAGACGAGGCTTTGGAGATGCAAAACCAAATCTACAGCAAGATGAGCGAAAAGGGCTGGTACACCACCACACCTGCGCCTCAGGCACAGATAGACCAAACGGCAAACAAGTTCTGTTGCCAGTAAAATTCCCCCACTGCTCACTTCGTTCGTAGTGGGAAGTTACTAAACATTACTGTAGCAAACAAAATCCACCCAAAAGGGTGGATTTTTGTCTATAAATTTGCAAATATTGCGGCACCTTTGTTTTTAAGCCACACATACATCCAAAGGCATATTACTATCAGTACTGCCGCTACTGCGCCCAAGAATACCAAGGGACTTATCGTATCACGCAGCAGCCAATACATACCGCCAAGGGCTGCCGTAAGCGCCCATCCGCCCATAAGGCACAGGGTAACGGGCAGGCTTTGCTTTACGGGAACTGCCTCGTTTGTCCAGTCAAGGTTTGGCATTTTTAAATTAAGGCACAGCCCCAAAAGACAGATAAACATAAGATATGCTCCGCTTGCACCCACAACAAGGAAGGAGTAGCCGATATTGGGGCGAACCACATACAACAGCGCCGCCGTCAAAATCGAGGCTGGGAGAGCTGTTATGCTTAGGTGGAGCTTGATTTTAGCCCACAGCACCTGCATAGGGGGCACGGGCATCACCTGTGTGAGCCACAGATTTTTGCCCTCCAAGGAGACAGACGGAGCCGTCACATAGTTCATAGACAAAGACATAAACATAGCGGCAACCGCCAAAAGCTCTACGATGCCTGCAGGCAAGGGCAACAGGGCAAGAAGCTCTGCAAGTTTATCGCCCTTTATAAACAGCACTGCGGAGAGAACAAGCATCATAACAGAACCAAGGCCGCAGTTAAGCATATAGGTTGCGCTGGAGGTAAAACGCTTAAGCTCCTTACGGTACAAGGCGGAGGCAGCCGAAGCGGATTTTACTTCCCCGATCTTGGTCTTTTTTGCAGTGCTGCCGCCCGAAGCGGTGGCAATTTTGAAGAAGGTACGGGAAAGAATCCAATATATAAGAACAAAAAATACAACACAGCAAAGCAGGCAGATAAGCATATCTACACCGTTTCCTGCCGCACCCAAGCCCATCTTGTACAGAGGGTACAAATAGCGCTTTACCTTTACTGCATAGAGAGCAGGATTTGCCGCCATAGAGCTAAGCAAGGTATAAGCCTTGCTGTACAAAGTGTAGTAACCCACAATAAAAGCCAGGGAAAGTATAACGGTAATATAGCTTTTACCTTTCAGCCTTGTGCTTATCAGTGCCACCAGCCAACCAAGCAAACAGGAAAGGCACAGGACAAACAAGCCTAACACGGGCATACAAGCAAGGGGCATAATCATCTGTAATACCGTAAGACCGCCTATATTTACGTAATATGCTGCAAGAGCAGGGCCCATTACTATAAGCTGAAAAACAAATCCTGTCAAAAACACGCCCAAAAGGCGGGAGGCAAGTATGGTGCGGGGCTTTATGGGCATAGCCAAAAGCATATCGTTATCCTTTGCCAGATACAGAGTGGAGTAAGTGCTGAACACACTGCCGATAATCCCTACCGCTATCGCCATAAGCCCCATCACCGCAAAATACAACCAAGAAAATCCTGCGTCGACAAAGGGCACGCAAAGCATTTCTGCCATAAGGTACATATAAAATCCTACGCTGGCGAAGACCAAAAGATATATAAGCACATACGCTATCAAAGGCTTTGCCTTCGCCGCTTTTTTGCCGTTTTTGGGTCTTGCCTCTCGGCAGAAAATCTCAAGCAGCTGTTTTTTAAGAAGAGTTTTAAGCATTTTCCGCCTCCAGATCCAAGAACACTTCTTCAAGAGAGTCGTCGCCCTTTACATCTTCCATCGTGCCGCTTTTTACAAGGACGCCGTTTTTTATTATTGCCACCTTATGGCACAGCTTTTCCGCCACCTCCAGCACGTGGGTGGAGAAGAATATTGCGCCGCCCTCTGCGCATATCTGCGCCATTATCTGTTTTAGTGCGTGGCTTGCCTTGGGGTCAAGACCCACAAAAGGCTCGTCCATTATTATAAGCTTCGGCTTGTGTATAAGGGCGGAGATTATGGCAAGCTTTTGCTTCATACCGTGAGAATAAGAGGATATAAGCTGTGACAGGTTATCGTACAGCCCGAAAATATCGGCGTACTTTTTTATGCTTGCCTTGCGTTCTTCTGCGGAAATTTTGAATATATCCCCTATGAAGTTTAAAAACTGCAGTCCCGTCATAAAACCGTAAAGGTCGGGGTTATCGGGGATATACGCCAGCTTGGATTTGCAAAGTACGGGGTCCTGCTTTATAGACGTGCCGTCAATAGAAATATCTCCGCTGTCAAATTGCAAAATACCGCAAGCCGCCTTAATTGTTGTTGTCTTGCCTGCGCCGTTATGACCGATGAAGCCGTAAATCTCACCCGGTTTTATGTGCAGACTTAAATTATCCACCGCCTTTTTTGCGCCGTAGCTTTTGCAAAGATTGTCTATTTTTAGCATATCTATCGCCTCCGTTTGTTGATATCATTACGATATCATATATTTTGAGTTTTGTCAATACAAATCACCACAATAAGTCTGACCGCTTCTTGGGCTCCCTAACGAAAAACGCCGCTTGCGGCAAGCAAGCGGCGTCATTGTTCGATCTACCAAGAAATACTTTGCATCACGGGAAGGAAGCCGTCCACTTCAACAGCGGTGTAATCCACCCGCTCGCCTGTTACGGGGTCGAACAGGTATTGATAGGAGAACACGCAGAAGCCGTCCACAGTGTCAAGGTTATCTGCTATCCACTCAAAGGAACGCTTAAGGATATCGCTGTTCTCTATCCACTCATTGGCGCCTGCACCGCCTGCGTATTGGTCGTATTTGCCCACCTTATGTAGACTGACGCCCAGAACCATATCAACGCTTTCCTCGGTGTTCATAGCTATCCAACGTCGGGAAAGTCCGTCAAAGGGTACGGTGGCGTGATCAAAGCCAAAATATATCTGGGGACATATATAATCCACATAGCCGATGACGGTGCACCAAGTTTCCACGTCCGCACCTAGGGTATTCATATTGTTATCAATATTACCGGCAGGGGAAATGCCGAAAATCATATCCTTGTTTTCCGCTTTAACTGCATTATAAATCTGCTTTACAAGCAGATTTACGTTGTTTTTGCGGAAGTCGATAAGGGCTTGGTAGTCGTCCTGTGCTTCGTACGCTGCCCTGTCGTAGCTTGCATCGGCGGCAGGATAGAAATAGTCATCCATATGGACGCCGTCCACATCATAGTAACGGCAAATTTCGACAGCTGCGGCGGTAATATAATCCCTAACCTCTTCATAAGCAGGGTTAAGATAATAACGTCTTGAGGTCTTAAACAGATAGGTTTCGGACTTTTCCGGGTCGTTATACCATTGTTTTATGGGGTAACTGTCATTTATATAGGGCATCTCGTCAATGGCGCAAGCACGCATTGGATTTATCCACGCCTGAAAGGACAGCCCATACTTATGTGCCGCATCTATCATAATAGGCATAAGGTCATACAATGAGGTATTGCCGTAGGTAGTGGCAGTAAGCTTTGCGGCGTCGCTGTCCTTTAGGTTTTGGTTAGCGTCCCGGTTGCTGTTACCGTTTAAATAATCGCTCCAAGGATAATATTCGGAAAGGTACATACTGTCCCCATCGGGATGCACCTGTACAACTACGGTGTTAAAGCCGCTGTCTTTAATGTTTTTCATTATAACATCGATCTTAGCGGCAAAGTCATCCTCCGTGCGCTGTACGCCTGCCTCATAGTCATAGTATACGGGTATAAGATCCAACTGAGAAAGCCATATTGCCCTTTTGTTTTCGTAGTTAAGGGGCGTGTAGTCTGCATTTGCACCTTCAGGCAGTTCTTCCCTTGCGGCAAGCAGAGGGTCGCTTATGAGGGTAGATGCAGACTCCTTTGCGGTAAGCCCGTTACTTATCTGCAAAATTATAGCATCGTGGCTGTTGTAAACAGCGCCTGCAGTTTTGCTTTGGGCAACGACCGTGCCTGCGTCACTTCCCTCTTTATGGCAACAAACGGTTTTGACGTTGCTGTAGCCTGCCGCCTTTACTGCGGCAAGCGCCTCGTCCTCGGTCATACCGCAAACATCGGGAAGCTCTGAGGTGATTTCCGCTTCTTCGCTTGTTTCTTCCGACACAGAGGCGTTTGTTTGAGACTCCTTTGTGTTTCCGCAAGCCGCAAACGAAAGCAACAATGCTGACGCAAGCATCATAGCAAACAGTTTTTTCATAGCTTAGTTAAGCTTTGTATCTGCGTATTCCGCCACAAAGCTCATAAGATTATCTATCTCTTCCTTGGTGGAGGGAACACGGTCGCCGTTTACAGCACTTAAGATATTGGCAGAGGAGAAAAGGGAGAAGCCGCTGCAATGGCCGTAGCCTATAGCAAAATCAATGCAGGTCTTAAGCACGTCTTTGTTGTTTCTCCATTCGGAAGTAGAACCTTCTGCCGCAGGGCTGAGGTCCATACCGGGGATAAGTCTTATCTTGTCATTCTTAATAAGGGCGTGCCACTGAGCATAGCGCTTATCGAAGGAAGAATTGCCGTAATCCATACCCTGATAAAGCTGAGGCATAATATAATCAACATAGCCCTCGCCTGCAAGCCAGGTATCTACATCTGCAAACAAGCTTCTTGTATAGGAAAGACTGCCTGCAGGAGAGATGCCGAACATAACATTGGGGTTTTCTGCCTTAACGGCGGAGTAAAGACCGCTTACAAGCAGGTTTACACTGTGACGGCGGAAATATGCCTGATCGGAATACTCGGTTTGTGCCTGGAAGGCGGCACGGTCATATTCAAACCCCATATTGTTGGGATAAAAATAGTCGTCCATATGTATGCCGTCTATATCGTAATATCTTACTATCTCTGCAGCGCCGTCTATAATAAGCTGACGTACTTCTTCATAGCCGGGGTTGAGATACAGCAGATTGTCACACTTGATAACGTAGTCGTCCATGTGCTCTTCCACAAACTTACGCAGACCGTAGCTTATATTTACAAGTTCAACAGAAGTGGGATCCATACAACGGAGGGGGTTTATCCAACCGTGGATACTAAGCTCCAAAGTGTGGGCTTCCTCTACCATAATTTCAAGAGGATCATAAGTAAAATCTGCGCCGTACATACCAACAACGTACTTGGAGGGGCAGTAGTAAGCGGAGGGATAAAAGCTGTCGCCGTTGGGACGAAGCTGAACAAACAGGGTGTTAAAGCCAAGTGCTTTAAGACCGCCGAAGAGGGTCTTTACTCTTTCGGTAAACTCCTTCTCGGTGCGCTGTGTGGTACCGTTTTTATATACGCTGTCCATATCGTACTGAGAAAGCCATACAGCCTTCATATACTCATAGTTTATGGGCTGATATGCGCTGTTTTCGCCCTGCGCCAGCTCGGTACGGGATTCTACCAAAGCGCTTTGTTTATATATCAATGCCTGTGCGCCTGCGGTAGGGCCGCTGGAAACAATAACAAAGCATTTTGTGCCGCGCTTATAGCTTTCGCCAACGGTAAGGTCTACCTCTGCAATTTTACCTGCGGGCACATCGTCCACATTCTTTTCGCGCACCTTAACGGTAAAGCCTGCGTCCTTAAGAGCCTGCTCCGCCTCTTCGGGGGTCATATTCATAACATCGGGCATAACTATATATTCGCTGTCCGTATCGGGGGTGGTACTTGCGGTGCCGGAGTTATCAGCAATAACAGATTCTTCTGCGGAAGAGTTATCTGTAGTCTTTTCTTCTTCCTTTGCTTTATCGCCGCAAGCGGCAAAAGAAAGCATCATAGCAGCGGATAGAAGCATTGCCAAAAGCTTTTTCATAAAACTTTACCTCTTTTCTGTGACAAATTTTATGCCATAATTATACGGATGTATTATAACACAGCCATTTATCTATGTCAACAAAATAAAAAAGGCATACAATGGTACAAAAGGAGGTTTTTATATGGCAAATGTTTTCTTAAGCCCCTCTACCCAAGAGTATAATCCTTACTATGACGGTAACGGCAACGAAGAATATTATATGAATCTTGTGGCAGACGGGATAGAGCCATATCTTAATGCAGCAGGGATAAGCTTTGGCAGGAACGACCCTGCCGGCAGGGTAAGCAACTCCATTGCTTTGTCAAACCAAGGGAACTACGGTTTACATCTTGCGTTGCACACCAACGCCGCAGGCGCGGGCAACGCAGGCAACGTAAGAGGGATAGACATATACTACTACCGTGACAGCCCAAGGGGCAAAGCGGCGGCAGAGGCCCTTGCGGAAAGACTGCGCAGTATATATCCGGGCACGGTGCGCACTCTGCCAAACACAAGCTTTGCGGAGCTTCGCTCTACACGGGCGCCTGCCATATTGGCTGAAATAGGATACCATGACAACGCCGAGGATGCAGAGTGGATACGTGCCAATATTGACGCCATTGCCAAAGCGACGGCGCAGGCGGTTGCAGACTTTTTAAACGTACCCTTTGTTGACATACAGCCCGATGCGAACACAGGTCTGGTAAGCACGGGCGGCGGCAAGCTGAACATAAGGGATGCACCCGATTTACAAGCGAATATCATAGGTCAAGCGCCAAACGGTTCTACCCTTAATCTTTTGGGCAAGGAGGGCGACTGGTACAGGGTCAACCGCGGCAGCGTTACGGGATATTCCTACGGACAATACATTAAACCCATATAAATCACCCCTTGAAGTCTGACGGCTTCTTGGGGTCTCAGATAAAAACAGGTCGGGGTGCTTTTTGCATCCCGACCTGCGGTTTTATTATTCTTTATTCGCCTTGAGCTTGCTGTTGTGCAGCAGCGTTCTTAGCTTCTTCTTCCTGCTCTATCTTCTTGTTAATATCACGCCAACCTTCAAGCTCTGCCTTGTTAAAGTTGGGTGCGCCGTTGTAGTAATGCTCTACATCGGAGAGTTTGGAAGAAACTGCATAAGAGTTCTTATAGAATACCAATGCGATTGCGGGGCTGTCTTCAACAAGAAGATTTTCCAGTTTGTGGAGAAGCTCTGCCTTCTTGTTACGGTCAGAGGTGTATACAGCCTGTTCTGCAAGTGTGTTGTATTCTTCGCTGTTATAGTGGGTGAGGTGAGCATCCACAAACGCTTCATCTCTTATATCAACCGAACCGCCGGAGAAGCCGGAAGCAAAAGGAGCGAGATATGCAAGAGCGTTGGTGGAGGACAGGGAAAGATCCATTGCCAATACGTCAAAGGGCTTGTTGGAGGTGCCGTAAATGAGGCTTTGGAGATAGTAGGCGTTGTCCTGTGCTTCGCCTTTAACCTTAACGTCAAAGCCCAAGCCGCTCCATACGCTTGCAACGTATTCTGCAACTGCTTTATTAACGCCGCTTTCCTTTTCTTCCACATAGCTTATGGTGAAGGAACCGGAGGTGACCTTTGCCTGCTTAAGAAGCGCCTTTGCACCTTCTACGTCGGTCTTATAAAGGTTGCCGCCCTTGGAACGGAATGAGCTGCCGCTTGTGGTATTGAATACGCCGTTGGGAACAAAGCCCGTTGCTGCTGTAGCACCGCAACCGACTATTTTGGCTATTTCGTTTCTGTCAATAGCCATGCTGAGCGCTTTTCTTACTTCCTTGGATTCGAAAAGCTTGTTTTCGGTATTGAAATAGTATACATAACTTGCAAGAGCGTCCTTGGAACTTACGGAAGCAGAACCGTAGGTATTGGGGTTAAACTCTGCCAAATAGTATACGTTGCCTGCCTTATAATCTGCGGCAAGCTGTTCCAAAGAACCAACCTCTTCACCGTTAGCGTTAACGCTGCCGTTAAGCTCGCAGATTATCTTATGAGGAACAACCGCCTTGTCGAGAATATCATTTTCCTCATCGTTACGGAAGAAATGCTTATTTCTCTCAAATTCCATATAACGCTCGGAATCCTTACCGCCTACATTGTAGGAACGGAGGAAGAAAGGACCGCAACTGAGTATATCGGACACGTTAACCTTGGTAGACCATTCTTCAGCGTTTTCTACCTTGTCCTCACGAAGAGGGGCGAAAGCAACGTTTGCCACAGCTTCTGCAAACTGGGCAGCAACCTCGTCGCCGTTCTTGTTAACGTAGCCGTCTTCAAAGGTAACCTCTATTCTCTTGTCGTCAGCGGCAACAAGACCCAAGTCATCACTGGTCATATCGCCGTTCTTTACGTTCTTAGCATTCTTTATGCAGTAAAGAAGAGCTGCATAGGGGCTGTTGTTATCGGGAGAAAGTATACGCTTCCACGCATACACAAAGTCATCTGCAGAAAGCGCTCTACCGTCGCTCCAACCCGTTTCTTCAAGGGTGAAATACATCTTGTCTTCAAGATATATGTCGTCGTAGAAATAGCCCCACTCGTCGGCAACGTAACCCTCAAGCTCACCCTCGCCGTTGATAGCGGTAAGAGTGGAGTATACAAGGCTGTAAACCTTTGAAGTGTCCGCATCCACAGAATATGCGGAAGGGTCAAAGGTGTTGGGAAGAGTTGCAACGCCCATCTTAATCATAGCGCCCTTTTCTTCTCCCTCAAGGGTGGTTCTGTTGCAGGCAACAAGGGTGCCTAAAAGCATACAGGATATTAATAATAAGCATAAAACTTTTCTCATTTCTACCTCCAGAAAAAACACATTTGCGCAGAATTTATCAACAATCATTATATCACTAAAATAGCCAACAGTAAAGCCCTATTTTAACTTTTTATCTTTTGCACAAAAAGGCTGTGTCTTGTTTGTGCAAAATGCTTACTCTTCCTCGATTTTTTCGTCCTCGTTCTTGAAAACAATAAGCTTACTGAGCACATAGTTGAGGATTATAACCACTATCATAGACAAGAGGCCGGACAAAGTTTCGCCCCAACCCATAACGTCAACCATAACGAACATCATAAGCAGATCCAAAACGAAGGTTATAAGACGGGAAGCTATAAACTTAAAGAACTCTTTAAGACGTGCCTTGCCCTTGGCTGTGGAGCCGAAAACCATACCTCTGTTTGTCACATAAGCAAAGAGGATACCTGCCACGTTGCGAAGCACCGTTGCCCACATATAAGACGAGTTGCCCAAGGAGTGCAACCAGCCCTTATAGTATATTTGTATGCCGAGGATATCCAAATCAAATCCGTTACAAAGATAAAAAACCACAAGAGAAACAAGTGTGGTAAGGGCGCCGAAGAACAGATAAAGTCCTTTTTCCGTATGGAATACCCAATTCCAAAGCTTTTTTATAAACTTCTTCATAATTCTAATCACTCTCCGCAGAATATTATACATAAAAAACGGTCTGCCGTCAAGGGGTGGGAGAAAAACGGGACAAAAAAGGGATGAAATACAAGCAAAGGCGGTGTTATACTGAAGGTGTAAGGGAAAACCACGCATATTTTTGCAGAAAGGAAGGAAAAAATGAAAAAGCGCAGACCGCCTGAAGAGGCGGTCTTTTTAAATGCGGAGGACTGCAGGCAAAGACTTGCGGACTATTTTGAAAAGCATCTTGAAGAGAAAAGCGAGCTTGTGGCGGACGTGGAAAACCTTGCGGATTTTTTGGGCACCACAAGGGAAGGGCTTTTTGCTATGGAGCAGGACAAGGTCTACGGCTTTGAACTAAGGAAGGCGCGCAACCGAATAGCCGCCATAAAAAAGCAATTAGCTTTCAGGGGTAAGCTGCCGCCCGCTGTGCTCTCCTTCGACCTTAAAAATAACCACGGCTACCGTGACAAAAACGAGGACACCGCCGCAGGTGCCGATACGGTCATCATAAAAGGGGTGGCTAAGGAATGGGCGAAATAATTATAAGTCCCAACGAAAAGCAAAGGCTGTTTTTTGAGTCCGGGGCAAGGTACACCGCTTACGGCGGTGCAAGAGGCGGCGGCAAAAGCTGGGCAATGCGAATGAAGATGGTGTTGCTTGCCCTTAACTACCCTGCCGTAAACATTCTGCTTTTAAGGCGCACACTGGGCGAGCTTAGGGAAAACCACATTCTGCCCTTGCAAAAATTACTTTGCGACATAGCCGAATACAGAGAAAGCCAAAAAGAGTTCCGCTTTAAAAACGGAAGCCGCATAAAGCTGGGCTACTGTGACGCAGAAAGTGACGTATTGCAATACCAAGGGCAGTCCTATGAAGTCATCGGGCTGGAGGAAGCTACACATTTTACCTATTTTCAATTCCAATGCCTTACGGAATGCAACCGTGTATCGGGCAGTATGGAAAAGCACTTTTCGCCCAGAATGTTCCTTACCGCCAACCCCGGCGGCGTGGGACACGATTGGTTTAAGCGACTTTTTGTGGACAGACAATACCGTGGGAATGAAAAAGCGGAAAACTATGCTTTTATACGTTCCTTAGTCTTTGACAACGGCTATATTATGGAAAACAATCCCGAATATGTAGAGGCGCTTTTGGCACTGCCCGAAAAGCGCCGTGCCGCAATGCTGTACGGCGACTGGGACTCTTTTGAAGGAGCGTTTTTCCCTGAGTTTTGCAAAGATGTGCACGTTTGCCGTCCATTTAATATCCCTGCCCATTGGCAAAAGTTCAGGGGCTTGGATTACGGGCTTGATATGACCGCCTGTTTATGGATAGCCGTCTCTCCCGAGGGGCGGCTTTACGTATACAGGGAGCTTTACAAGTCGGGGCTTTTACTTTCCGAAGCGGCAAAAGAGATAAGGGCAAGCACCCCCGTGGGGGAAAGCATACGCTATACGGTAGCATCCCCGGATTTGTGGAACCGCAGACAGGAAAGCGGCAAAAGCGGCGCGGAGATAATGAACTCCGCAGGGCTTACGGGGCTGAAAAAGGCACAAAACGAACGCATAAACGGCTGGCGCGTGGTAAGGGAATACCTGAAGGACGGTGATAACGGCAAAAGCGGCGTTTGCATTTTTGACTGCTGTGAAAACCTTATACGCTGTCTGCCATTGCTTCGCTTTGACGAAAACGTAAAAGAGGATGTCGCAGGCACCCCCCACGAGATTACCCACGCACCCGAAGCACTGCGCTATGCCCTGATGTCAAGAGCACCTAAAAGTGCCGCACCGCAAGGCAAAAAGCTTTCCTACAGCTACAGCTTTGAAGGAGTACGGCCCGAAAAAGAACCCTACAGAAGCATTATTGATTATTAGGAGGATGTATGTTTAACAAAAAGAAGAACCAATGCACGGAGGACTGGTTGCTGTTCGAAAAAGGAAAAGAATACAACCACTCCATAGACCTTTACTCCACCGTAAACCGCAACGAAAGGTTTTACAGGGGAGACCAATGGACAGGCGTTGATGCGGGCGGATTGCCCAAGCCTGTTTTTAATATATTCAAGCGTATTATCGGCTATTACATTTCTTCCATAATGCAAAGCAAGACGGCGATACGCTTTACTTACGCCTCGCCCTTCGGTAATAACGGCGGTGTTTCTCAAAAGGAAGCGGAAAGTATTACCGAGGTTATAAATAAAATCATCGAAGCAAAGGCAGACAAGCACAAGCTTAACGACCTGCTTTCCGACGCCCTGACGGATGCCGCCCTTAGCGGTGATGCAATAGCTTATACATATTGGGATAAGTCGGTAAAGACGGGTCAGCCCTTTACGGGGGACTTTAAGACCGTGCTGGTGGATAACACAAACGTATTTTTCGGCAACCCCAACAGCAAAAATGTGCAGTCGCAGCCTTATATTCTTATCTCCTCCAGAGAAACCGTTGCCTCCCTTATAAAGGCGGCAAAGGAAAACAGGGTAGCGCAAAGCGAGATAGATAAGATACGTGCAGACGATGACACCGCCTATCAAAGCGGCGATATGGCGGAAAAAGAGCTGGAGGGAACCAAGTGCACCGCACTTATCAAGCTGTGGAAGGACGAGAACGGGAAGGTCTGCTACCGCAAGTCAGTTAAAAATGCCGTTATATGTCCCGATACCGCCACTCCCCTATCTCTATACCCCCTTTGCTTTATGAACTGGACGGGGGTTAAAAACTCTTGGCACGGACAGGCTGTTGCCACAGGACTTATCGAAAACCAAATCTTCATCAACAAAGGCTTTGCCATGGCGATGAAGCACATGATGGACACTGCGTTTTCCAAGGTGGTTTATGACTCTACGATCATAGACAACTGGACAAACAAGGTGGGCGAGGCCATTGCGGTTAACGGTAGCGTGGACAGCGTTGCAAAGGTACTGCCTGCAGGTCAGATGCAGTCGGGAATGCTGGAGCTTTTGTCCCTTGCCATCAGCCACACCAAGGAGTTTTTGGGGGCTACGGACACCGCACTGGGTGACGTTGATCCCAGAAACACCTCCGCTATTCTTGCCTTGCAAAAGGCATCAGCAATGCCCCTTGAAAACATCAAGCGCAACCTGTTTGCCTTTGCCGAGGCTATAGGGCTTGTTTGGTTGGATTTTATTTTTTCCTACTACGACGATCTGCGCTTGGTAGAAACAGGCAACGGCGGCTTTGACAAGCTACCCCTCAGCCGCTATAAGCATTGCATTTTTGATTGCAGGGTAGAGGCCGGTACTGCAAGCTATTGGTCCGAGATTGCTTCGCTAAACACACTTGACGCCCTCTTACAGGCAGGCAAAATCACACTAAAGCAGTATTTGGAGCGTATACCCGACAAGCTTATTCCGAAGAAAGCAGAGCTTTTGGAGGATACTGAAAGCACGCAACAGCAATTGCAGAAAGGAACAGTATGACAAAAGAGCAGATCTACGAAATAATTGAAGATATTGCGGCAGACGCAAACACAAGCGTAGAGGACTTTTTGAAAGCCTTGGTACAGGAAAGGGCCGCCTTCTTCAATAAAAAGACAGCCGCTATGCCCAAGGACACGGCGGCTTACGTTGCCGCCGCCCGCAAGGAAGCCCTTGCTGCCCGTACAGAAAAGCGCAAGGAAGCAAAGAAGGCAAAGCTTAAGGAGGAAATAAAGCGCTTCAGACAGCTATTCCCCAACGTTAAATCGGAGGGAATACCCGAGTCTGTCTGGAAGGATATGACGAACGGCATTCCCCTGCCCTACGCCTATGCTTTATATTTAGCGGCAAATCAAGAGGACAAGAGCTACGCGGAAAGCGTTAACGCCAAGAACAGCGGTATGGCTCCGCCCCCCGTTAACGCCGACGAAGACGAAGGCGAGCTTACCATGGAGCAAGTAGAGGCGATGTCCCCTGAAGCGATCAAGAAAAGCTTCCCCAAGATTTTGCGTTCCCTCAACAAATGGAAGATCTAACACACAGATAAAGAAAGGATGTAATTATGGCTAACTACAACAGTATTGAAAAAATTATAGCAGCGGAGATACTCCGCACCAACGAGGACAATCTTTTGGCAAACACCGTGTGCTACACCGATTTCAGCGGTGATATAAAAAGTGCCGGCGACAGCGTGACCTTTATCGGTCTTTCCGAGCCTTCCGTATATGACTACACAGGCGAGGTTACCTATGAGGACATAGACGATGCGGCGACCACCCTTTACATCGACCAGGACAAGGCTTTCTCCTTTAAGGTAAAGGATATTGAAGCTCTCAGAAGCAGTGTGGGGCTTAAGGACTCACAGACCAAGCGTGCCTCCTACAACCTTAAAAATCAGGTAGACGCTTACGTTTTCGGCTTATATCCTCAGGCAGGTACTGCAATGGACAAGGTGGAAGCCACACCTGCCAATGTTTTGCAGGCGATTGCGGAGATGAAGCAGGTGCTTGAAGAAAAGAACGTGCCCGACGGCAGAATTTGGATAGTGGTGCCTCCTTTTATCAAGACCAAGCTTCTTTTGGCGGGCATTAAGTTTTCCGTTAACCAAGGTGTGAACGGCACAGGCAGCACGGGCTTTACCGATGAGCTTGGCTGTGACATTTACGTTTCCAACCAGCTTGCCACCGATGAGGACGGCAACACCGTAATGCTTGCAGGCTCCTACAGCTCTATAGCTTACGCAGAACAGGTTTTGGAAACACAGGTCATTGACAGACTTGAGGACAGCTTTGATACCGCTGTAAGAGGCAGAATCGTCTTCGGTGCAAAGGTTATTCGTCCCGAGGAATTGGTTGCCTGCCCCGTATCCGACGGCAGCAACGAAATATAAGAGCTTTATAAGGAGGATTTACTATGAACAAGATACCCGTTACTACAGTTGAAGGTCTTTACAAACTTACGGAGCTTAAGGCGCTTGAAGAAACCGAAGGCGGTACCTATGCCGCCGAGCTCAAGGGGGCAGATGACAGATGCTATTTTATAGTTGACAACACAAACGGCTCCGAAGCGGTAAGTGTTAGTCTTATTCCCGGTGATTACTGCGCAGGCGACAATAGAGAGCTTGGCACCGTAGATGCGGGCAAGACCGCCCTGCTTTACGTGGACAGCTCCTTCAGCAAAACCGCTGAGGGTGTTACCGTAAGCCTTGTACCCGACGCAATAGGCACAAAATTAAGCGCTGTAGAGTTTTTACCCGTAGTGAACAACTAAGCGCACACATCGATTAAGTTTATGCTGCCCCTTATTTTTGCCGTGCAAAAAGAAGGGGCAGCACGGCTTTATACCGAAGAAAAAGGAGGTCTTTATGACAGGAAAAGATATATATGACCTTGCCATCGAACTGTTAGGATACAAAAACGCCGACGGCAGTGATAATGCGGACTGCGAGGATTATCTTAACCGTTCGGTGGGGCTAATAAATATATTGCTTGCCGAAACTTTATGGCTTGACCGCCTGCTTAGGCAGGACAAGAGTGCCTCGCCGGTATATATAAGCTCTGTCGGCGATACGGTGCGCTGTAACGGCAGGCTTGCAAGAGGAGTGTTGCCCTTTGGGCTTGCCGCCATGTTAGCTATGGAGGAGGACATACAGCTGTATGACCGTCTGCACAAGCGATACACCGATGAGATAAACCGCACAAAGGAGGAGGTTGCAGGTATACGTCACGACATCTGCGACTGCTACCCATACCATGGCTGATAAATTTTTGCTTTCCGTCAAGAAATTTGCGGGGCTTGACCAAAGGGCAGGCTGTTCCTCCACAGCAGAAGCCTTCCCTACCCTTACCAATTTCAGGGTCAACCAAAGCGGACATCTGGAAAAGCGGGGCGGCTACGGGCTGATTTACGAAGGAGTAGGCGGCAAGGTGACACAGCTGTGGAACAAAAGCGGTAAGGTGTTTGCCGCAAGAAGGCGAACTGCTTTCAGACTGGAGGACGAAAAATTTGTGGCTTTAGGAGATGCCGACAGCGACGTTACGGGTTTTTTTGAGTTTTACGACCGTGTATACGCCCTTGGCGGAAATATTTATCACGCCGACCTCGAATACCTCCAACCGGTAAAGGGCTATACTCCTATTGTAGCAACCGCCTGTTCACCGGACGGCGCAGGAACCTTGTACGAAAAGGTAAATCTTATAAACCCCAACAGACGCGTGCAGTTTAACGGTGATGGCAAATCGTTGGTCTACACCCTGCCTGAAACAAACATTTACCTAATAAGTGACATAAAAATAAACGGCATACATAAATCAAGCGGATTTTCTTTTCACACCTCAAGCAATACAGTGGAATTTGAGGAAGCGCCGCCCGAAGGTATAAACAACGTGGAAATAAAATACTGCGTACATGAAAATTCCGAAGAAAGCGCAATGATTTACAAATGCCGTTTTGCCACGGTTTTTGAAAACAGACTGTTTTTGTACGGCAATCCCGATTATCCAAACTACGTTTTCCACTCGGAAACGGCAAACGGTATACCCTCGGCAGAGTATTTTACGCCTATGGGATACCACGTCTTTGACAAGCCCGTAAGTTCTTTGGTGTCCTGCTACAACAGGCTGTTGATGTTCTGTGAAGACTGCGCTTATTACACCTATTCCGAGCTTAAGACCGACAGCCTTGGCAGGACTTATGCGTCATTTCCGCTGTTTGAGCTGAACGCAGGCAAGGGCAGCCTTGCAAAGGGCAATATGCCCACCTGCAACAACGAGCCGATAACCCTATGCGATGACGGCATAAACCGATGGCGCTCTACCTCTATAGCCGACGAAAGAACGGCGATGCCTTTTTCCGAAAGGGTATACAAGCATATTGCGGTACTTAAGGAGCACAAGGACGAGCTTGTAATTATCAATCGAAAGGCACGGTCGGAGCTGTGGTTTGCCGTTGATACGGGCGTGCTTATATACAACTACGCCGCCGACTGCTTTTATTATTACGCAATACCTCATGTGTCTGCCCTGTGCGAGCACGGGGAAGGAGTATTGCTTGGTATAGGAACAAATATCTATTTGCATAGTGACAGCTATACAGATGATAACGGCGAACAGATAAAGGCAGAGTTTGCCACGCCCTATTGCACCTTCGGTGCGCCGTACAGCTTGAAAAACCTTAACGGGGCGGGACTTAGCGTAGAAAGCGGCGGCGAGCTTTTGGGTAATCTTAGGGTACAGCGTGGGAATTTGACCGAGGAGCAAGCCCTAAGCGAGCGTTTTGTTCTTCCTGCTATGGAGCAGGACGGCTGCAGACTGGTGCGTTGCAGGCTTCATCTGAAACGATTTTACAGTTGTAAGCTTGTATTTTACACGTATTCTCCTAAGCTTTGTATTACCGAGCTTTGCCTGTTTGGAAAACAGCTTACGGGATTTACAAGGAACAACTGAGAAAGGATGAGTAAATGGATTATCAAAAGCTTATATCGGATGTAAAAGACGATATTGACAATTACAGTTTTGATGACAGCGAATATCAAAAGATATACGACCGTGCGTACAACGATTTGAAAGCAAGCTATTACGCACAGAGCCAAGCGTTGAAGCAAAACTACTACGGCGAAAAGCAACGTGCCGCAGGTGAAAACGCCCTAAGCACGAGGAATGCAACGGAACAGCTTGCCGCAAGAGGCTTGGCGCACTCCGGAGAAAGCGCCGATTTGGTGATAGGTCAAAACGTAGCATTAAACAACAGGCTTTCGGAGTTGGCGCAAAGCAATACTGCCGCCGAGGCAAAGCTTGTGGACGACTACGGCAAACAGCGTGCAGAGCTTGGCAAAAGTATGGCGCAGCAAGTAACGGAAGCAAGCAAGGCTGAAAAAGAAAACCTGTATAAAAGACTTGAGCACCTTGAGTCACTTTATGCAGATGACCAAAAGCTTGAGGCAGAAAGACAGCAGTGGGAGGCAGAAATGGAAGCCGCCGAAGAAAAGTGGCAAAGCCAGCTTGATTTCGACCGCTACGCATTTAATACTAAGCTGGATGCGGATGGACAAAAATTAAAGGCAGAGATGGATGCGGAAGAGAACAAATGGCAAAGTCAGCTTGATGCTGACCGTTATTTCTTTGACAGCGAGCTAGCAGCAGAAAGAGAGCAATGGGAGGCGGAAATGGAAGCCGCTGAAGAAAAGTGGCAAAGCCAGTTAGCATCGGATCAGTATATGCACCAAGCAAGCATTAACGCCGACAAAGAAAAATGGCAGGCACAGTTAGAAAATGACCGCTACAAATTCAACACAGAGCTGAATATTGAAGAAAAGGAAGATCGCAAAGACAGAATTTACTCTTGGTTTTCAAACGTTTTCGGGCGGTTATTCGGCATAGGCGGCGGTGAAAAAGGAGACGAAGCCGACGGGCTTGCCCCCGATGTTACCATACAGTCTATGGCTAATAACCTGATAAGCCGCTACGACGACAAAACAGGCGGGCTCAGCGAATACACGCAAGACCAAGTGTACAGCGATTTTGCAAGACTTATCGCCACATCGGATCTGGACAGTCAGTATGCCACGGAAGTGCTTGCGGCATTGCGAAGCAAGGGCTTTAACAAAGATTTTGACATAGAGCTTGCATCCAAAGATTATGTAAAAGAAGGCTATACGCTGTATAACCAAACCTTTGACGATTATTATGAGGGTATGCTTTCCGACGGTACACCTGCCGACGACGCCCTTACTGCCGCAACCGAAGCGGCAGAAAACGCAGTTACGGAGCATATCGATGCCCAAAATCTTGACAGAAATACAAGACGGCAAGTGCTTAGGATGTACGGCATAGGATACTAAGCCTTAAAATTTATCGTTTTCCCTTACATTTTATCAAGCAATTTCTAAACAAAAAAAGCTGTAAAAACCGTTTTGGTTTTTACAGCTTTTTCTTTATTCAAACATTCCTAAAGGTCCTTCGGATATACCGCCGTGGCTGTTAAGCCCACGGCCTTCGACGGTAATCTTTACCTTTTTTACACCTACATCGGAGTAATTGGCAATAAGCGTATTAACAAGGGAGCCCACACCGAAATACTCGGCAGTGCTGCCTGCGCGCACATAGTCCTCGTATGCCTTATTCATATTGATGTAAAGCACATCGCCATCAATATAGAACTCATCGGCAGAACATCCATCTATCAAACCGCCGTTTTTTACCATTTCGGCAACCAATGCCAATGCGTCACCTTTGAATTCAAGCTCTGTATATTCGAGATGCATATAATCGCTGTCGGGGCGGTATATTTTAACTTTGCCGGCTAATTCCCCGTTTGGTGCGGTAAGCACAACAGATGTATCCACATCAACCTCGGACACGGTACTGCTGTCATCGCCTCCGTATTCGCCCAAGGTCTGCCGTTCTTCTTTACAGGAAACGGTAAAACAAAGCAAAGTGACACACAATAGTATAAATAATGATTTTTTCATAAAATAAACCTCTCTAAAATAATAATTGTTCATAAGGCATACCGAATTTATGAGACGTCGACAATCACCCCAAGAAGTCTGACGATTTCTTGGGCATCACGACAAACCACCCCAATAAATCTGACGATTTCTTGGGGGCCCCGACAAAAAACAAGCCCGCAGTTATGCGGGCTTGTGCTTTGGAGCGGATTACGGGGCTCGAACCCGCCACCTCGACCTTGGCAAGGTCGCGCTCTACCAAATGAGCTAAATCCGCAAAGGTGGCGATCCGGATGGGACTCGAACCCACGACCTCTAGCGTGACAGGCTAGCGTTCTAACCAACTGAACTACCGGACCATATGGAGCTGATGATGGGAATTGAACCCATGACCTCATCCTTACCAAGGATGCGCGCTACCGCCTGTGCCACATCAGCATTTTGTGGTGCCTCCGGTCGGAATCGAACCAACGACACGAGGATTTTCAGTCCTCTGCTCTACCAACTGAGCTACAGAGGCAAATAAAGATTTGCGCCATTTAGAAAAGTTTGGAGGCGCCACCCGGAATCGAACCGGGGAATAAAGGTTTTGCAGACCTTGGCCTTACCGCTTGGCGATGGCGCCGTCCCTAACGCCCCAACGGGCTGGAGCGGATTACGGGGCTCGAACCCGCCACCTCGACCTTGGCAAGGTCGCGCTCTACCAAATGAGCTAAATCCGCATATAATGATGGGTGCGAAACCATCGCTGGTTTGCAAAAGATTTTGGCGATCCGGATGGGACTCGAACCCACGACCTCTAGCGTGACAGGCTAGCGTTCTAACCAACTGAACTACCGGACCGTATCAGTCGCCACAGCTTTTGTTGAGGACGTTTTGTTGTGCCCCTCAAATCAGCGCTTGATTATAATAGCATAGTTTTTTGCGTTTTGCAATAGTTTTTTTGAAATTTTTTTAATTTTTTTCAAAAATTTTTCAGTGCCTTTGCGAGCGAAGCATTTTACCCCTGTTGGCGCCAGTTTTTTGCACATATAAGTTTCAAGGCAGGCTTTGGCTTTACGTCAAAGCCTGCCGTTTTTTAAAAGCCTTGCTTTTTTTGTACAGCTTGTTTTAAGTTTATCCGTTCTTTTTACGTAGGATAAAATACAAAACCACACCGCCGATAACCAAAACGGCACCTGCTATGGCAATTACAAGCCCATAGGGGAAACCGTCTTCATCGGATGAGGAGTCAGTGCTTGCGGAAGCGGAATTGCCGTCTGCATTATCGGGCGCTACGCTTTCCTCTGCGTCAGTGCTACCGATAGCTCCGCTGCTTTCTTCAGCTTCGGAGTTTTCGGTTATCGCACTGCTTTCTGCAGCTTCGCCGCTTTCTTCGGTTTTGGAGCTTTCCTCGGATACGTCACTCTCCTCAACCTCAGAACTTTCTGCAGAAGCGCTGTTTTCGCCGCTCTCTGTGCTTTCCGCCCCCTGTCCGTCGCCTACGCTTATATCAAGCTTTGCACCGTTGGGAGGGAAATTTTCAAGCTCGGGGCTTACCATCATCATATAAACGTTTTCGTCCGCCTTATGCTTTATTTCAAGGCTTGTATCACCGGTCTTCTTTGCGGTGAAAACAAGAATAAAGCCCAAGGTATCGTCCTCGGTTACGGTATACTTATAAAAATCCAGCTCCTCACTGAGAGGGACATCCGGCACAACACGAAGCCAGCAATAGCCCGTGCCATCATTGGGAGAAAACAAAAAGCTGTAGTTTGTGCCCCAGGACTGAGGAATAATTGCGTCTTGATAGCTGAGCTCCAAAGCCTCTGAGTCGTAAAACAAAGGGAGGTCACAGGCTATGATGCCATCCTCAAGACTGATGTTATTTATAAACACCTTAACCTCTATAAGGTCGCCGACCTTAACATCTGTATTTTCACAAACGAAAACCAAGTCCGAAACGGGTGCATCGTCCATTTTTGCAAAAGCGCTTAAGCCTGCGGACAAAGCAACCAGCATAAATGCGCAAAGGGTTGCTGAAACAATTCTTTTAATCATAGATTTGAACAAGCGCCTGCCATAACAGCAGGCGCTTTCTCCTTAAATTATAGCAAAAAATCAATTGCGGGGGTACTTAAGAATGGATCATCTTTCTTACGTGAAGCAGGTCGGCTGTGGAAATAGCGCCCTTTTCAATTATGGAAGCTGCGGTATAGTAGATACCTGTGAGGGGAACACGGCCGGTAAGATGCTTTCTGATAATTGCATAGTCGGTGGAAGAAACAGATGCGTCACCGTCTATATCGCCGTAAACGATAAGGGTGCAAGAGTCCTCGCCATCGGCAGACTTAAGAATGGTACCTGTACCAACCTTTGCGTTATCTGCAACAGCGTTGCCGTTCTTATCAAATACCTGTATATCGTCTACAAACATTTCCTTAATTTCGGAAGCAACGGAGCCTGCTTGATAGAAGCCCGTAAAGAGCTTTTCTTCAGTGTTGGCATCATAATCCATCTCATAAGATTCGCCAAGGGTAAAGTTAGCAACGCCGTAAACCGCAGCGTCTGCCTTGGGTGCGCCTGCGCCGGTATTCTTTGCAGGAGTTGCAACAACAGAGTTGTCAGCAGAGGAGTAAAGAACGCCGCCCTTGGAATAGTAGTATGTGCAGGTGGGAGATACATTGATGTTAACAAGGTTTGCGGAATCGAACGTAGGAGAACCCCAAGTGATAGTGTTGGGGATATAAACGCTCTTAAGATTGCTCTTACCGGAAAATGCGGAGCCGGAGATACCGGTTACTCTGCAGTAGGTGTTAGAGCCGCTTACGTATACGTACTGGGGAATTTCTACGTTGGTAACGGTGTTGGCAACTTCAGTAGTAACTTCATAGGAGCCGCCGCCCTGAAGCATTTCATAATACTTGGTAACGTAAGTCATAAAGTACTTCCACATATCACCGGTGTTACGGGTGTAGGACTTAGAGGAAGTGTTGTAACGCATCTGCTGAGGACAGTTCTTTTCAGTGGAGTCCCAATGCTGACGGATACCTGTGCCGGGAGAACCGTCGCCGGGGTTAAGGCCCCATCTTACGCAAAGCTCTGCAGTAAGCAAACCCGCTCTGCGGCAGGACTTGTAGAAGCCGTTATCAAGGAAGGACTGCCAATTGGTGGTAAAGTCAACCCAACCGTTAACAGCAACTTCCATACCGATGCCGTAGTAGTTACCGGTACCGGTAGAGCCGTCGCCTGCGTGCCAAGCAACTTCGTTATCGGGAATACCCTGATATATACCGTCAGTACCTACCGTGTACTGCCAAGAAGATGTGGTACAAGCGGAGTTGGAGGTCTGATAGTTGTGGTTTGCCTTTGCGGTTGCGCCGGAAGCATAGTTACCTGTGTTGTGGATAACTACGTACTTTTTATTGTTGTTAACAGTACCGGGACGGTTATTTCTGGACTTGGAAACGAAGTCAGCCGTAACAGTGGTCTGATCTTCGGTACCCTTACCGATTATCCAAGTAGTGTTGTCAACATTACCGGAAGCGGAGCAGGGAGTGATGCCCGTGCCCTGAACAACTTCTGTCTTGGTGTAGCTGTTAGTATAGGAGGTTACGTATGCAGTGCCTGCGGTGGTGTTTGCGCTGTAAACCAGACCCTGGCTGTCAGCCGCACCGGAAGCGCTGATGGTAGTAACGTCTGCCCAGATGTAGCAAGAGATCTCAGAGCAAGCGATCTTGCCGCTGTGCTTGATCTCAATTTTAATGTACTGCGCAGCACAGCCCTTCTCCTTGGTGAAGCCGATGCTGTATGCGGTTTCATCAGCGGGGGACGCAACGTTCTCACCCGCACCTGCGAAATTATATGTAACGCCATCATCGGATACATAGTAATTTACAGCAGTGGGAAGAGTGTAGCCGTTGCTGGAAGAATTGTGGAAGCGTGCATAGAAATCGGTAAAGCCGATAGCTTTGTAGCCCAGGTTGATAACAACGGTGGTTGTACCGGAGCCTGTTACTACAGACAGATAGGAGTTACCGGAGCCGGAGCCGCCGTCGGTAAGACGAACGCCGTCATCGGGATAAGTAGCGTCCGCAGCGGAGCCGGAATAGGAAACTGTGTAAGACTTAGAACGGGTAGCAGCGATCTTTTGACGCTGTGCGCTTACTGTGGTGGTCTTATCCACATCATACACCCAAATGGATGCGGCAGCCTCTGACAAGGAAGCGAATGCCGAGAAAATGGAAACCAACATAACAAGAGAAAGCGCTGTTGCAATAAACTTTTTCATTGTATGTTCCTCCTTAACAATAATATACAAAGTTTTTTCGGATGGATATTACACCCATTATCATTCTATGATAATTATAAACTGCAGGAAAATTTTTGTCAAGGCGAAACGCCGAAAAAACGGGTTGTACGGTGCGTAGAAAAACTGCCCTTGTTTTTGTTATTTTTGCACAAAAGCTTATTTAATAATATAACGCACAAATGTTAACAAGCCGTTCAATAGTTAAGTATATACTGTTACGAACTTACAAATTGAGAAAAGTGAGCGCAAGAATGACCGAGCTTATTTTAATGCAACTGTTGGTTTGCATAGTACAATATTTCATTGCAACCAGTGAAAACATACGCAACATTTTTGTTGTTACCCTGCTGTTTAACGCGTTTAACCTGCTGTGCTATTATCTCAACGGAGATATGGCAACCGTGTACTCCTACTTGGTTATATGCACACGGTCGGTTATCTACATTTACCGTGACAAGATAAAGAAGCATAAATGGCATTTTGCCATACCGATTTCGGCAATAGTGATACAAACAGCCGTTGGCTTTACCGCCATAGAAAATCCGTGGCAGCTGCTGCCCATAATTGCGCCCTGCTACGTAAACTATTACCTGTGGTTTTACGAAAGCACCCAAAAGCTTCGTTTGGGCAACATAGTTAACAACGGGCTTTGGGGAATATACAACTTTGCCACAGGGCTTTGGATAATCGGCATTGTAAGGGCGATCACCGTAGCAATGAACGCCGTCTCTTATAAAACGCACAAAAAGGTATAACCGTCACACAAAGAAGGGCTGTGAAAAACTTTTGTTTTTCACAGCCCTTTTAGTTGAATTTTAATTTCCGCTTGTAAGGCGTTTTCTTATAATAACATAGTCGGTGGTGGTAATACTGCCGCTGTTGTCCATATCGCCTGCGCAGCTGTAGGCGCCGCTCAAAGCGTTCCTCTGCGAAACGTCCTTACGTACACAAAGCAGGTCTGCGGTATTAACAACGCCGTCGCCGTTAACGTCACCCACATAATAGAGCTGATAACTTTCACCCGTTGCTTTAACGGTTACGGTTGCGCCGGTCGTGTTACCGGTTACGCTTACCCTATTATCCAAGAAGAGGTTGGCGATCGCATCGACGCTCATGCCCGCATCAGGAAGAGAAACATAGCCTTCTGCCTTAAATACGGAACCGGAGCCCGGTGCAACAACACCGAACTCGGGTGCGGCGTAGCTTACGCTTTCACTTGCCGCCGAGCCAAAGCTTATCCTTGCGCCGGGATAAACCGTCTGTGTTGCCACATCGATGCCCGTAAGATAAACAATGTCGCCGGCTTTTGCTGCCATTGCGCTTGCATTGCCGCTGTATGCCGCACCGTGAAGACCTATAACAATGCCGTTTGCGGGAGCGGTGCAGGTATAAGTACTGTCACCGTTGGCTGAGTAGGTGGAAGCAACCACGTATCTGCCGTTTGCAGAGTCGTAATTACAAATGATGGTGCGCGCCCAGGTAAGGTTTGCGTTGGTAGAAGTAAGCGTGCCCAAGCTTGGGGTAAAGATAACTGCGTTATCCGTATTGATACGGGTGTTAAAGGACGTGAAATTACTGCTGTCCTTGCCGCCTTCGCCGTAAACGCTTACCTCACCCACAAACAGGTGAGAGCTTGTGAAGAATATGCGGAATATTATATATCTGTCGGTTGCAACGGCTGTGAAAACAGACTCGTAAGGTATGACCTGATATGCATCAGTCTGTGCACTTACTATGGTAGGTGCAAGAGATGAGTGATAGTAATAGGAACTGCCGTCCTCCCCCGCGTATACCTCTATCGACTTAGGTGCACTGATGCCCCAAGGGGTATAATGGCAAACAGAAACGCCGAAGCCCGTTATGTTTTTAACTGCGCCTAAGTCCACCTTTATATCAGTATAGCTGCCCTTGCCCTCTATATAGCCGTGGGCAGAATTAACGTGATATCCCGTCCAGGGCGCAGAAGTAGCCGTGGCGCCGAAAAGCACCCCGTCAGTCATCTCGCAAATACCCGTATCAGGATATGCGGTATTAGCATCGTGGGTATCGTAAGCTCCACCCAAAGAAATCCTGTCGCCTTTGGTGCTTGTATCGGCAATAAGTGCGTTTATCTCGGCTGCAAATTGCATTTTTTGTGCTTCTGTATAAGCAGAAGAGTTAACCATGCGTTTCCCTTCTACATAAGCATAGTCTATTCTGTCAAGTGCCAGATCACTGTAAAGAGTGGTGTTTACGGAAGCCGCCGCACTTAGTGCACTTTGAAGCATAGCCTTGCCGCTTCCAAGCTCTCTAAGCTCCATTATAGCACGCTTGTGGTCACCCATAACGCTGGTGCTTCTGTTATAAATCGCCTTGGCCTCTGTCAAAGCCGCCTGCAAAGCCGCACTGCTGTTAACGGCAAGTACGCCCTCCGCCTCGGTAATTTTTGTCTGCAGAGCAGATTTTACCGTCGATTTGGTAGCGCTTGAACGGCTGACTATAAGGATACAGTCCGCTATTGCTCTGGTACTGGACTGAACATATCCCGCACTGCCGCTGCCCGTGTTGGAAACATACATTGCACTGGAGCCGCCGCCGTCCATACGGATGACGTTTACACACCCCATCTGCTCCATTGCGTCTGCCACGTCTCTGAGAGTAAGAGAGCCGCCGCTGCCGGTAGAGCCGCCCTCACTTGTGAAGAATACATAGCTACCGTCTGCCTTTTGACCGAAGGCTGTCCAACGTGCCTGAAGGGTAACGGAATGAGTACCGATAGTGGAGTCGATGCGGGTACGGTCAACGCCGTCCTTAACCAGCCAACCTACATTGGCGATAACGGAGTTTGCTTTTTCCATAATCTCCTTGGAGGCGCTTACGGTCTCCTCTGTATTAATGGTGATGGTATCCCCTGCTTTAACACCGGAAATATAGCTTTCATAGGACGAACCGCTACGCATAAAGAGAATAAAGGTGTCTGCATACACGCCGCTTTCACCCAGAGCGCCGCCGTAAGTGTTTTTGGTAACGGAAACAACCTCGCCCACAAGAGTCTGTCCCACTGCAAGATCGGTATTATCAACCTTTTTGCAAAGAATCTCTGTACCGGGGCAAACGGAATAGCTGTCACACTTAGTACCGCAAGAGGTATCAAAATAATAAAAACGCTCGCTCCAACTGCTTGCAGAGGCAGAGCCGCTTGTTTTGTTTATGTAATAAATCATATCGGCATAATCCTTGCCGCCTATATTCAGGGTATATTTCAAGTTGCTGTTTACAACATTCATACTGCCGTCGGAGCCGAATGCAACAACCTCACCCGAAGCACCAAGGTGGCCTGCAACAACCTTACCGTTGGAAATGCAAACGCTGGTAAGAGTGCCGTAGGGGGTGCCCATAGAGAAGAACGAGCCGTTAATTACACCTGCCACGTTGTAGCCGTATTTGTTTGTTGCAATACTGTATTGGGTTGCAAGGGTTCCGGATGTGCCTGCATACCCCTGAAAAGACATAGGTATAAACCCGTTAGCGGGATTAAAGGTAAGAGTCGTACACGCAAGGGTGTTTCCGTTCTGTCCGCTGGTAACGTTGTACTTTGCATAAGTAACGCCCGTTTGAACAGTATGTCCTGCAGTTTTGCTCATACCGAACGCCGCAGACGTATGTATGGGACATACGGAAAGCGCCATTACAAGCACTAAAAGCACCGCCGTCAGCTTGGAAAAAAGCTTTTTCATAATCTATCCCTCCAAATAATTATACTTTATCTGTTAACCATTATACAGATAAACCGCAAAGCTGTCAATATTACAAAACCAAGTTTGGTAAAAAACTGAGCCTTTATACTATTTTTGTGCATTTTTAGCAAAATAACTGTTGCTTTGCGTTGTTATTTATGATATAATTGCTATATATTTTATTGCTGTACTAAAGTTAGGAAAGGAAATTTGATATGAAAAAGCTTAAAAAAACACTTGCATTGCTTCTGTCAATGCTGTTTATTCTCCCTCTCCTCCCAACCATAGGCGAATCCGTAATGGTTGATGCCGCAACAGGTCTTGAAAGCGGCACGGTTGTTTATTACGAAGACTTTAATTATGCAAACAACAGCTCTAAGGCGGCTGTGCTTTCTACCTTGGGCTGGACTTTGTCAGAGGATCTGAACGCCAACAAAACCAACTACTCCTTTGTAGACGGCAGACTTTTGTGCGACAGCTTAAGCACGGGCGCTACTGCCGACTCTTACGTTACGGTACTTGACGATGCCGATATGGGAGAAATTATTAAAAGCGACTACTCCATCAGCTATAAAATCACCTATGTAGAAGCGGCAAACTACACCCGTTACGGCGCTTTTATCTACAATTACAACGGATATAAAAGCTACAATTCCGTACACCTGCGCATTGCCGGTTACGGCAACAACCAGGTCAGGACATCAACTACTTGGAAGGATTATGAAGCAGCCGGATCCTATTATATGAAAGCCACGGGCACTTCCTCTGTCTCCTACAAGCTTTTCGGCGTAAATTGCCTTGAGGCAAACGCTTCCTCCAATACCGCCTACCCCTTTGTAGGCAAAGAGTTGACCGTAAGGATAGCCATTGACGCAGACGTAGGTCCTACCGTATACGTCAACGGCACAAAGCTTTCCGTACCCACCGCCACTTATAAAGAGCTTTTCCTTTCCACAGCTCAGTACGCGGCGGCAATAGCACTTAAGAACAGCAAAGAGGTTAAGTACTATATAGACGACTTTATGGTTTACACGGGCCTTGGCGAAGTGCCCACAAGTGTTACAAAAGATAAAGTCACCTATGTTTCTCCCATAGAAAAGGCTGATCCCAACGCAATTAAGGTTTTGTCCTTTAATACCCTTTTTGAAAACCAAAGTACAGATGTTTTCGGCAACGGCATTACCCGTACCTACCACATGAGCAACGTTGTTTCCGGCTTGCGTCCCGACATTATCGGCACGCAAGAGCGCAACGCCACCAACAAGTCCGGCGTTACCGCCCTTCTTCAGTCCGATGGCGGCTACGGATTGGCTGACGAATACAGAACAGACACAAGCGTTGCAAACGTTGTTTCTTACGTACCCATACTGTATAACACGAGCAGATTCAGCCTTGTGGAAAATGATGCTACCAACAACAATAACGCCCACGGCGCATTGCTGTTTGACAAGAGCTACAACATAAAGGATATGACCGCAGCTCAGATTGCCGCTTATGCAGGCACCAAGGGCTTGGCGTGGGCAGTGCTTAAGGACAAGAAGACAGGCGGCTACGTGCTTGCGCTTAACGCACACTTTGCCCTTAACACCAGCTCTTATACAGGCTACTCCGACGAAGAAGCCAAAGAAGCAAGACTTTCCAATGCGGCACAGGCATACGAAAAGATGGAGGAGATATACGCCGTATACGGTGTTATCCCCACAGTATTTACAGGCGACTTTAATATGCGTGCATACGACCCTGCATATAAATTGCTTACGGAGTACTTTGAAAGCTCGATATACGGAAGCACCGACTTTATTAGATACGAATATTCCATGAACAAGGTTACGGGCTACGACTTTACACGTGCTCCCAACGCACCCATAGATCATATATTCTACACCGACCAAAGCCTTGTACCCACCAGGTATTACGTAGGCAACAAGGCACCGGAGCTTATGATAGCCTCCGACCACTTGCCCGTTATGACCACTTTCTCCTACAAAGCCGTGAACGCCCCCACTCCCTCGCACCACACCAATATATACAGCGGCACGCAATTTGTTACTTTAACGGGTGACGGACTTATATATTACACCACCGACGGTACAGATCCCAGAAGCTCTGCCACCAGAAAGCTTTACGGCAAAGCAATATCCGTAAACGACGATACGGTTATTAAGAGCTGTTGTAAAGTAAACGGAGTTTACAGCGATGTTAACCGTGTTACTCTGTTTTTCTCTGCTCCTATATATATAACCGAGGCGATTAAAAACACCGCCGGCACCGACCACCTTGAAGGCATTGAGATATACAACGCCTCTGACGTAGAAATAGACCTTAGCGATTTTGTGCTGTGGTCCTACAGCAACGCAACGGAATCCACCTGCCTTAATGTGGCAAACGCAAGCGTTACCTCTCAAATGTATATGGGGAAACACGACGGAGAATATGTTCTGCCTGCAGGCGAGACGGGTTTTTGCCCCATCGTATTTTCCGACAGCTATCTTATAAAAGACAAGATTTCCGCCACGGAAAGCGCATACCTTGTTACCGTTAACGAGGATGCCACCAAGGTCACCTACCATTTGGACAGATATGCGGCAGCAGTGGCTTATACCGGTATGGGCAACATATCGACAGACCGCATCTTCCCCATAGACCGCACCGCAAGAAGTATAGGCTATACCGACAGCGGCGTGCTTGTAAAGCGCCACGACTATTATAATGCTACAGACGGGGCGATCAATAATATTTCAAGCTCATTCAATATGGGCAACAGCAACTACACAAAGCTGTTTATCACTATAGCAACCGAGGACGAAGTTTCCAAAGCGTTTTGCGTGTGCAACCTTGACTCTACCGACGGCGGTATAACCAGCACTACGGATTCCGCAGGCACGGTTACCACAACGGTAAAAGAAGGTTCATTCAACTTCACTCCCTCCTCTGACAAGCTTATGACGACCCAAAGCTTTACCGAAAAAGGCTACACCTTAGGTTCTCTTACCACGGAGCAGGTAAGTGCATTTAATACGCTTGAAGCTGAGAGGTCTTTGGAAAACGGCATCGCTATACACAATGCGGCAGAGTTTGCGGCAATGAGTGCGGGCGGCAATTATTATCTTGCCAACGACATCAGCATAAGCTCCACCTATTCCGCCGTGTTTACAGGCACGCTTAACGGTATGGGGCATACGGTTACCGCAAGCGTACCTATGTTTGAGGATATGAGCGGTACGGTTAAGAACCTTACCGTTGCAGGCAACATTACCGTAAGCGAAGGCTACAACAGCGCCGTTTCCAAGCAAGTGACGGGTAACGCACGTTTTGAAGACGTAATAATCAACGCAAACCTTGCAGGCGGCTCCTCCACAGGCGGCCTGTTGGGCTACGGCGTAAGCGGAAACTCCATTGTTGTGCTTCGCTGCATAAACAACGGCAACCACAGCGGCACAGGACAGATAGGCGGTCTCGTAGGCTATACACAAGGTATAACCTTATCCATGGACGAATGTATAAATTACGGTAAGATCAGCTCTACCTCTTACAGCGGCGGTCTTATCTGCCGTTTCGGCAAAAACGCCGCAACCATGGCATACCGTTGCAACATCACCAACTGTATCAACTACGGGGAGGTAAGCTCAACCCGCACCCGCGCCGCAGGTATAATCAGCTATACCGTAGGTAATGTAACCATATCCGGCTGTATAAACCACGGCTACATCCACGCAGAGGGCTCCCCTGCCGATTTTAACGCAGGCGGTATTTACGGTCAGGGCGGCTCTACATACACCTCCGGTACGGAAACCCTTAACACCAAGAACAGCCTTGCAATCAGCGACTGCTACAATTACGGCAACGTGGAGGGTACCTTCTCTGCAGGCGGCATCGTGGGCAAGACCTCCGGCGTTGCACCTGCAAGCGGCTATATTTACAGCATCGAGCGTTGTGGTAACGAAGGCAACATAAGCGTTACTGACGGCGGCGCTACTTCTCCTACCAGAGGCGCCGGCGGTATAGCAGGGTATTTCTACGGCACCACCAACCACAGAATTTCTTCCTGCTACAACGTGGGCAACATAAGTGCTGTTTCTGACTCTACCTCCGGTCCTATGAAGGTATGCGGCATAATAGCCTACTTCAACGGCACAAAGGTGTATTTTGAGAACTGCTACAATGCAGGCAAAATAACCGCAAGCGGCACGCCGGCTGCGTACCAACTGTATTATAACAACCACGCCACAGGCGGCGACAAGAATTATATAAGGAACAACTATGCGTTAGCGGTAAGCGGCGCAGTTTACGAAAAGAACGGCACGCAGGCTTCCTCCTGTACAACTTTCACCTCCGCACAGCTTGCAGACGGCAGTCTTAAGACAAGCATAAATAAAGGAGCAGGCGAAACCGTGTATTTCCAACAGGTAGGCACGGAAACCCACCCCGTACTGCGTGAACACAACGGCTTTAAGCTTTGGGACATAGTTTTGAAGGACAAAGCAGACTATAAGGAAACCGAAAGCTTTATCTACAGGGTAATGCCTAACACCGCCGCAAAGGACTTTGAAGACCGCTTCTTAAGCAAGGTAAGAGTATTTGACGGCGAGACAGAGCTTAATCAAAGCGCAAGCCTTAAAACGGGACAAACGGTGTGCTCCTTTGACCGCAGTGTAGAAATGGCTGTTGCCGTTATAGGCGATATGGACGGCGACGGCGACATTACATCCACGGACTACGCTGTAATATTGAAGTGCATAGGCGGCAGAAATGCCCTGCCCGAGCTTCAAAAGGTTGCGGGTGATATTGACGACAGCGGCCACATAAGTACTGTAGACCTGCTTTGTGTAAGAAAACAACTTAAAGGGTAATTATCCCCGACAAGCAAAATATCCTCAAGAAGTTTTACGACTTCTTGAGGACGCCGACAAAAGAACACGGTGGCGTGAGCCACCGTCAAGCTGATGACAAACTTGTCATCAGCTTGGCAGATTGCTGAGAAAGAGCGCAGACAAGACGAACCGAGGCGAAAACTGTACATAGGTACTGTAAGCCGAGGTTCGTTTTGAACGAAAAATACAATGTAATGCAGAAAAGTCAGGAACTCGTCCCTGACTTTTCATCTTTGTGTGTATTTATATTTTTCTTTTTTCGTGGTCTGTGCCTTTGTCAGCGGTCTGACGGTGGCGTGAGCCACCGTGTTTTTATATACTCTACAGAATCTCTTTAAGCATTGCCGCAAGCCCTTTTACAAGGCCTTTAATCTCTTTGTCCGAGGTGTTTACAAGCAGGTCATAGTTTTGGGATGCGCCCCATTTTTGGCCCGTGTAAAAGTCATAATACTTTGACCTGCCCTTATCTATCTCATTTATCCGCTGCTTCATCTCTTTTTCCGTAATATCCTCGCCCTCTTCTGCACGTGCCAAACAGCGCTGCAGACGGCTTGCAAGGTCCGCATACACAAAAATACGGTAGGGGCTTTGCTCACGCAGGATATAATCGGCACAGCGGCCCACTATAACACAGTCGGACTTGTCTGCCAAGTCTTTCATAATACTGTCCTGTGCCTGATACACAGACTGCATCTGGGTAAATTGGTAATCCCCCACGTAAGCAATGCTTTTGCCTATGGTTATGGGGTATAGCTGATGGGGCTTACACTCCACCACGCTTCTTACATAGCTTTCGGAAAGCGAGGTCCTTTTGGCAATTTCCGCAACTATCTCTTTATCATAATACTCAAAGCCCAGCTCCTCCGCCAAGCGTCTGCCCAGCTCTCTGCCGCCGCTGCCGAATTGACGTCCTATGGTGATGATTTTTTTCATAACAAACCCTCCTTATTACATATAATGATATTTCTTTTTGTATTTAAGCACAAAGAATACTGTTACGCAAATCGATAACAGCTCTGAACCGAAGGCGGAAAGCCAAATACCGTCCAGCCCCAAAAGTTTTGGCAACAAAAGCACCAGCACTACCTGAAAGACAAAGCTGCGGAGGAAGGATATTGCCGCCGACACTGCTCCGTTGTTAAGCGCGGTAAATAAAGCCGAACCGAAAATATTAAGTCCGCTGAGCAAGAAGCTAAAGGCGTAGATAAAGAACCCCCTGCGGGTCATATCACAAAGCTTTTGGTCATAACCCACAAACATATCCGCCAAGATGCCCGACGCCAAAACGCTGACCGTAGCCATAAATACGCCGCCGCATAGCATAACGGTTACGCTTTTTTTGAACATATTTTTAAGCTCTTCTCTATTCCCTGCACCGTAGTTGTAGCCTATTATGGGAGCGCTGCCCACTGAATAGCCGAAAAACATAGCAAGGAACAAAAACGCCACGTACATTATAACCCCGTATGCGGATACGCCGTCCTCACCTGCTAACTTCATAAGCTGAAGGTTGAACAAAGTGCCTATGATCGAAGCGGAGATATTGCTCATCAGCTCTGATGAGCCGTTTGTGCAAACCTTTAAAAGCACCTTGCCGTAAAAAGAAGGTTTGGTAAACCTAAGCAGGCTGGTGTTCCTTCTTGCAAAATACACAAGGGGGATTGTACCGCCTACGCATTGGCTTAGTGCGGTGGCAAAAGCCGCACCCTCAAGTCCGAAGGGGTGAACCAACACCGCATCAAGGATCATATTTGTAAGTCCCGCCGCAACGGTAACAAAAAGCCCAAGCTTTGGCTTTTCCGCTGTCACAAAAAAGCTTTGGAACAGTATTTGCAACATAAAAAAGGGCAGTGCGCAAAGGTTTATAATGCCGTAAGTAACCGCATAGCTAAGCATATCCCCTTCTGCGCCCATGAAGATACCTACGGGGCGCAAAAGCACAACACCCACCGCGCCAAGGACAACGCCGCTTAAGGCAGTGACCAAGGTAAGCATAGTAAAATATTTGTTTGCCAGCTCACGCTTACCCTCACCCAGCGTCTTTGCCACAACAGCCGTGCCGCCCGTACCGAACATAAAACCTGCGGCACCTATCATCATAACAAAAGGCCAAATGAGATTAATAGCGGCAAAAGGCGTTTTGCCCACCACGTTGGAAACAAAAAGACCGTCCACCACACCGTATATGGAGGTGAAAACCATCATTGCCACGGAAGGAAGTACAAAACGTATAAGTCTTTTATATGTAAAATGGTCCGATAACTGAATTTTGCATCTGTTTTTTTCCATATCCGTATCCCTTCTGAATACATTATATCCTTTGTTGCGGTTTGTGTCAACACAAAGCTCTGTTTTTTCGACACTTTTCACAATTATTTGCATAGGTTTTTTATTTTTTTGTGCAAAGAAGCAAAAAACTATTGCACAAGAGCAAAAGCTGTGATATAATACGCCCGTAGGAAAATTTTGTTAGGAGGTCTTTTTATGCAATCCTTTAAAAAATACGCGGCAGAGTTTATAGGCACCTTTGTGCTTGTATTCTTCGCCTGCGGCGTTGCCGCCGTTACAGGCTGTACCGGCGAGGCTGATGCCGCTTATGTTGCAACAGCCTTGGCGTTTGGTCTTGTTATCGTGGCAATGGCTTACTCTATAGGCAATGTTTCCGGCTGTCACATCAATCCTGCCGTTTCCATAGCTATGCTTGTAAGCGGTAAACTTGGTGTTGTTGATTTCATCGGCTACGTGGTTGCCCAGTTTGCAGGCGCAATAGCAGGTGCCGCCGCACTTATGGGCGTGCTTGGCGATGACTATAAGGTTCTCGGCTTGGGCGCAAACGGGCTGTACAACAACGACGTAACAGCTTCCATTATCATCGAGGTTATTTTGACCTTCGTGTTTGTACTTGCCATTCTCGGCGTTACCTCTAAGGTGGAAAACGGCGCAGTTGCGGGCTTGGTTATAGGTCTTTCCCTTACCCTTGTGCATCTGCTTGGCATCTACTTTACAGGCACCTCAGTTAACCCCGCCAGAAGTTTCGGCCCTGCACTTTTCATGGGCGGCGAAGCTTTCAGTAACGTGTGGGTATTTATCGCCGCACCTTTGGTAGGCGGTGTGCTTGCAGCGCTTGTTTATAAGTTCCTTAGATTAAAAGAAGAAAAATAATTAAAAAAACTGAAAATTAGCTATTGACACGGGGCAAAGCTTGTGATATAATATGCCTTGCGACCGAGGGCAATGCCCCGTGTGAGCTGTGGAAAGATGGCTGAGCTGGTCTAAGGCGCACGACTGGAAATCGTGTTGGCGTTAATAGCGTCACCAGGGTTCGAATCCCTGTCTTTCCGCCAAAAGATGTGTAGTTTTACTGCACATCTTTTTTTGTTTTTAAACTATCGGAAATTACAAAAAGCCTCTCACAGCAACAGCCGTGAAAGGCTTTTTGTATAAATATCAATTAACGGCCAATAGCGGTGGTAAACGCGGTCATTTTACCGCCAATGATATCCACCTGAGCTTTTCTTCCGTCTACAAGCTTAAGAATGCAACGGTTTGCGGGATGCTTTTTGTCACCCACAGAAACCATTGTGCCGCCTTTTTCAACAATTTCAAAGGATTCAACATCCCCTGCCTTAATGTAACAATCCGGCTGATTTGAACCGTAGATTACAACTCCGGCACCCTCAACGCTCACATAGGAAACATCGGTAAAGTCGCCGCCTTTAACGCCGCGGTTAACCGCACCGCACAAATCAGACGAATTTATGCGTTCCATTGTTGTTTTAAAGTACTTGTTGTCTTCCTTTAACTTCTTAAAAAAATCCTTAATTCCCATCTTTTTTCTCCTTACTTTTATTTTATGCCTGTATTGACAAGCATTTTATTTACTGTTTTAAACTTCTCTTTCGGAAAATATTGTTCAGGGGTAGCGCCACTGTATTTTATGGAAGTAACATCGAAAAGTATAGTAATCTCATTCAAGTCACTTTTGCACAGTTTAACGCTGTTTTCATCCGAAGCGTAAGCAATATATGTAACATTAAACTGCTCGCTGTCGTTCTTTCCAAAGCTTTCACTTCGAGGATCGAAGAACATTTCCGTTTCGCCAAGCAAATTTCCGTTTTTATCAACAAAACGCATAACCCCCTCAACCATGCTGATTTTGCCGCTGCCTTTGTTGGTAAGCGAAGCCTTATATACCGCTTCCACATAGGTGCCGTCGTTTGTATATTCCAGCTTTTCGGTTATAACCAAGGAAACATTATTGTCGCTATAGGCAGAGGAGAGATATACGATTGTAGGCAATGCAAGCACCCAACAGGCAAGCAGCACAGTTGCCACCTTTTTGGGAGTCTTAAAAAACTTTTCTTTTCCTTCTTCGGCTATTTTGTCATACAAGTGTTGACGGCAGTCTTCCCACAAAGCTTGTCTCTTATCGTCGTGAATCACGCGATTTCTTTCAACAAAGAATTTAAACACACCGGTAAAGCCCAAAGAAACGGCTTTTAACCCGAATAATATTACAGCACCGCCGCTTTTGACCTCTCGCTTTTTCACATACACGGGCTTTTGTCCCGTTAACGGATTTTTTGGGCCGTAAGAATAATCATATCTGTATATAGGCTCAGCCTTGTTCTCCCCGTTAAAATCTTTTCTTTTTTTAGAGGAGATATTAAGCCCGTAGTTCGTGGTGAACACCGAAATACATATATTGGCAAACAGCATAGCCAAAAAGCCCGGCATACCCGCAATCGCCATAATACTGCTGTTATATTTGCTGAACCAATACGCCCAACACCCCACGGACACGAATACAACCCAGAAAATTATTTGCATAACAACGGTATGTAAAAATACATATTTTACAGTTTGTCTCTTTTCTTCTTGCATAAAATATCCTTCCAAACTCTGATTTTTTAAACTCTATGGGCTATCTATAGACCACATTGTATCATATATAGCCCATATTGTCAAGTATAAATATGTATAATCCACTCATAACATCATTTAAAGGAGTGCTTTATGGATACTTATACTGCTGTTAAAATCAGGCTTTTGGAGTTGTGTGACAAAAACCGTATGTCTATACACAAATTAGCACTTGTGTCTGCCGTTTCCCCCTCTACCATAAAAAACATATTGTACGGCAAAAGCAAAAATCCCGGCGTGGTTACGATAAAAATGCTTTGTGACGGGCTTGGAATAACCCTACAGGACTTTTTTGATGCGCCTGTCTTTTATCAGTTAGAGCAGGAGATAAAATAGAATCACCCCAAGAAATCGATAGATTTCTTGGGGACTCCGGCAACAAAAAAATCCACCATTCGGTGGATTTTTCGTTGCCTTATGTAACTATTCTTTTACTGTTTCCGCAATTTTTACGGCTATAGCGCACTCTATACGCTTTTTGAACAAATCACAGCCGTAGCTGTAAGTGCCGCTTATATCGCCCGTTGCGTGGTAGGCGTTGGCGGCACAACCGCCGCTGCAATACAGCTTTGCCCAGCAGTTTTCACACTCGGGACGGGTATAGGCGTTACAGGAAGCAAAACGGTCGCGGAGTTCTGTATTGGTAACGCCCTTCCATATATCGCCCATGCTGTATTCGCTGTCGCCCACAAACTGATGACAGGGGAACAGCTCGCCCCAAGGGGTAACAGCAAGATACTCCGTACCGGAGCCACAGCCTGCGACACGCTTGTATATGCAGGGGCCGCCCGTAAGGTTTATCATATAGTGATAGAATGTAAAGCCTTTACCCTCTTTGTTGCGCTTTATCATCTCGTCCGCCAGCTGCTCATACTGAGCGTAGAGAAGGGGTTTATCCTCCTCGGTAAGCGCGCAGGGGTCAGAGGGAGGCACAACTACCGGCTCCATACTTAGCTTTGTGAAGCCAAGGTCTGCCATGTGAAGTATATCGTTCAAGAAATCCGCGTTGTGGTGGGTGAATGTGCCGCGCATGTAGTACTCTTTATCGCCCCTTGCCTCTACAAACTTTTTAAAGCGGGGAACTATTGTATCGTAGCTGCCGTTACCCTTATAGTCTTTTCTGAAGCGATCGTTAACCTCTTTTCTGCCGTCAAGACTAAGCACCACATTGTGCATCTCCCTGTTGCAAAACTCGGTCACTTCATCGTCAAGCAGAACACCGTTTGTGGTAAGAGTAAAGCGGATATTTTTGTTATGTATTTTTTCCTGCTCTCTGCCGTAGGCAACAAGTGCCTTTACCACGTCCCAATTCAAAAGCGGCTCTCCGCCGAAAAAGTCTACGTCCAAATTGTGGTGGGTGCCGCTGTTTTCAATAAGAAAATCAAGCGCACGCTTACCGGTCTCAAGGCTCATAACCGCACGGTCGCCCTTATACTTGCCCTGTCCTGCAAAGCAATAGGAGCAGTTGAGGTTACAGGTATGAGCCACGTGCAGGCACAGCGCCTTTATTGTGTAGCTGTTGCGGCGGTAGTTTTTGGCTATGTCCGCAAAGGCATCCTTAGTGAACAGCTTACCTGCACTTTTAAGCGCCTCTATATCCTCAAGGCAGTCCTTAACGTCCTCTGCGCTGACATCGGGATATTTGGCGCATATCTCTTTTTCTATTTCCTCGGCGGTGGCGGTCTCGTACATAGCGATAACGTCATAGGTTGGCTCGTCCACCAAATGAACGGAGCCGCTGAAAACGTCCAGCACCACGTTGTAGCCGCACTGCTTAAATTGATGTATCATAATATTTTACCCCGACAGAAAAATTAAGGAGGGCTTAGCACTCCTTAATCTTAATATACTTTGTTATTAAAAGCTTATTTATCCTTCTTTTCGCAGTTCTGGTTAGCAACACCGCAAGAGGTCTTGCAAGCAGACTGACAAGAGGTCTGGCATTCGCCGCAGCCGCCGTTGTTAACGGACTTGTTAAGGTCGCGAGTTTCAAGTGTAACTATCTTTTTCATTACTAATACTCCTTATATAAAATTATCTAACACATAGAGTATACTACAAATATCCCTTGCTGTCAACAGTTTTGTTACCAATTACTCCGCTAAATTATTTTTTGCGTATTCTTACAATAAAACGATACAGCCGCGGAGATACAGCAAAAACCTGAGCGCGGCGCTTAAAGGATTTATCAAGCTGAGGTTTAATTGTTTTGTATATCCTTTTGAATTCTTTTATATACAACGCCATAAGGTCTTCTTTTCCTCTCATGGCAGGCTCGGTGTAATACTCCATAGTTATATCACAAAACAGTTTGGAAACATGAAAGCTAAGCTTCTCCTCGGAAGCGAAAAGCTCCGTCCTTTGCAACAGCACTCCTAACAAATTAAGTCTTTCCACGCTGAACGCCAAGTTTGTCACCGATGACGGGTTTTGGGTATATACATAAAACGGCTCGGAAATAACCGCCACTTTGGTATCAAACGTTATAAGGTGGTTTACAAGGTATTCGTCTTCGGCAAAACGCCCTTTAAGACGCAGCCCATCAAAACGCTCAGCTTTTATTATCTTGTTCCAAGGAGCAATAACCACCCCGTTGTGGTAAGGTGAAGCGTACAAATGCTTTACCAAAAGTTCTTTACCGCTTACAACGGCGGACTCAAACGCCCTTTCCTCTTCATTAAGTGGGTATATAACGCCGTCCGAGTTCATCCAATTCCATAAGCAAACCGTTATATCAACATCTGTTTCTACCGCCTTTGTCATCATGGTACTGTAAGCTTCGGGCAAAAGATAGTCATCGCTGTCAACAAAGCTTATGTAATCACCCTTTGCCACATCAAGTCCAGCGTTCCGCGCAGAAGAAATACCGCCGTTTTCTTTATCTATAACTTTTACGCGCTTGTCTTTGGATTGGTAATCTTTACAGATGTCGAGACTGCGGTCCTTAGAGCCGTCATTAACAAGTATTACTTCCAAGTTTTCGTAACTTTGAGAAAGTATGCTGTCAACACACCGTGCAAGAGTTTTTTCTGCATTGTATACGGCCACAATAACGGTTAATTTTTTCATAAAGCACTCCTCGCTATTATTTTTTTACAACTCCCACAAAAGGCAACGCGCCTTTATCGCTTATGCAACCGTTAAGATTTGCGTTGGCAAATGTCTCCGTTATGCGCTGTCCCGGTATCAGCATCGGAATACCCGGAGGATACGCCCACACATATTCGGCTGCGATTCTGCCCGCGCAATCCTTTTGCTTCAGCATTTCCGACTGAGCGTTAAGCGCCTCCTCAATAGTGGTTTCCATCGCTCCGTTGCAATACTGCGGCTGTTTATGGCTGCAATTATAATTAGGCAAAACATCATCCGCCTCTGCAAGGGCGGCGTAAAGTGCGTTGAAGCCCTCTTCACTGTCACCTGCGCCTGTCATAGCAAGTACAAAGCTTTTTGTGGCGCATTCCGTCTCTATCCCACGGTTACGCAAAAACTCTGCCAGCGCAAGTCCATCCTTGCCCGTTATCACAAGCTTTGAGGGATCTTCTACAGGGAATAGCTTTACGGAAGCAAGGCTTTTAGCTTTCTCTTTAAACCTTTTTATGTTACCGAACCAGTTTTCAAACAGCGATAAATCCTGCAACAGCTCCACACACAAATCCACCGACGCCATAAGAGGATAGGAGGGGCTGGAGCTTTGGAATATTCTTAAATAATGGGCAAGCCTTTGTCTGTCCACCCTGTCACCGCAAAGATGAAGCAAAGCGGCAGGAGTAAGGGCAGGCAAGGTTTTGTGCAGACTTTGTACCACCGCATCCGCTCCCGCTTTTACGGCGCCGCCCGTAAAATACGGAGATAAATCCAGATGCGCGCCGTGAGCCTCGTCAACAAGCAACGCAACACCTGCATCGCGGCATAAATCGGAGATAGCCTTAATATCGGAGATCACTCCCTCATAGGTAGGGCTTGTCATTACAAGAAACGACGCATGAGGGTTGGCTTTTATCGCCGCTTCCACCGTTTTAGGGTTTAAAGAACCGTACACACCAAGGCTTTTCACATAATCCGGCATTACAAAAACGGGTCTGTACCCAAACAACTCCAGCCCATGGTAAACACTGCGGTGGCAGTTGCGGGCAACCAAAACCGTATCTCCCCGTTTACCCAGCACACCCATAGCGGCAAGGTTACCGCAGGTGCTGCCGTTGGCAAGCACATAGCTTTTATCCGCACCCCAACGCTTTTCCGCCGCTTCTGCAAGGCTGCGCAGTATGCCCTTTGGGTTGTGCAGGTCGTCTGCGCCCTCTATTTCGGTTATATCTGCCCATGCACCCAAAGCCCACAGCTTTTCAAAAGCGCTGTTCCGCTTGTGGCCGGGCATATGGAAGGGATACGTGCCCATATTTTTTATAAAATCGTATACACCCTTTGCCATAAAATGATCCTTTTACTAAAATTGCTGTTGACCCTTTGTGGGGACAACAGCAATTTGTGTTTTTAAGCTAAAATTATTCAGCAGTTTCTTCTGCGATAGCTTCGGTAGCAGCTTCTTCTGCGCCGATGGAAGCTTCTTCAACTATCTCAAAGCCTTCGCCAAGTTCTTCTGCGGGGAGAAGCGCTCTGCGGGAAAGGCTTATTCTCTTTCTTTCTTCGTCGATAGCTATAATCTTAACCTCAACTTCGTCACCAACAGCAACAACGGAAGCAGGTGCGGAAACGGGCTTTGCAGCCAGCTGAGAGTTGTGGATAAGACCGTCAACGCCGGGAATGATTTCAGCAAATGCGCCGAATGCCATAAGGCTAACAACCTTAACCTTTATGTCGTCGCCAACCTTGTAGTTAGCAACAAAAATGTTCCAAGGATTGTTCTCTTCGGTCTTGTAACCGAGAGAGATACGCTTCTTTTCAACGTTTATAGCCTTAATGTAAACTTCGATCTTATCGCCAACCTTAAGGATATCAGCAGGGTTCTTGGGTCTGCCCCAGGAAAGCTCGGTAATGTGAGCCATACCGTCAACGGGACCCAGGTTGATGAATGCGCCGAAGGATGTGAGGGAACGAACGGTGCCGGTGAACTTCTGACCAACTTCTGCAGTTGCGTAGAATTCTTCAACAGCCTTCTTGTGTTCGCTTCTCTGAGCAAGTCTGATGGAACCAACGGCACGCTTGCGCTGGTCGTTGATTTCGATAACCTTAAAGGAAACCTTCTTGCCCTTAAGAACGTCGAGGGACTCGTCCTTGGGAACGCCGGTCTGGGAAGCGGGAACAAATACTCTTACATTGTTGCTGGAAATAACAACGCCGCCCTTAACAACTTCCTTAACGGTACCTTCGAGGATAGCGTGTTCGCTTTCAGCTTCAACGATGGTGCCCCAGTTCTTGGAAGAATCAAGACGCTTCTTGGAAAGGTGAACAACGCCTTCTGCGTCGTTAAACTTAACGGGAACAACTTCAATTTCGTCCCCAACCTTAAACATTTCGTTAAGGTCTACACCGCTGTCGTCGGTGATTTCGTCATACGGGAGAATGCCGGTGTGCTTCGTCCCGAGGTCCACGTGGATTTCGGCGGGAGTAACAGCGGAAATAACGCCGACTACCCTTTCTCCTGTATGTAAAGTCTTGAAGCTCTGGTCAAGCATCTCCTGGAAAGAAAGCTCGCCGTTGTCTTCAGTGTTTTTGATGATGTCTGCCATGGTTTCTCTTACCTCCTGAATTATACTGAACGGGGTCGATGCCCCGGCAGTTATTGCAATATTATTACAGGCGCATATATCTGCGCTGTAGGGTGCAAGCTCTGCCGCCCTTTCTATGTGCAACGCCCTTGTACGGGTCGCCGCCAGCTCCCAAAGCTTGGCGGTGTTGGAGCTGTTACGCCCGCCGACCACCACAACCAGGTCGCTTTTTTCCGCCAAGGCAAGAACCTCCTCCTGCCTTTTTTCGGTTACACTGCATATTGTATCAAAAAAATTTGCATTTGTATATAGTTTTTTTATAATTTTTTGACTTTTTTTCCATTCCGGCATAGAAAATGTGGTTTGCGCCACCATCACAAAGCCTTTTTCACCGAAAATTGCGCCTTCACCAGAATTCAAAAACTCGGTAAGCTCCTCCGCTTTGCTTGCAACCACTGTCTGCCCGCCGGCAAAAGAGCGTATACCTTCCACCTCGGGGTGCTTGGGGTCGCCCATTATTACAAGCGGAGTACCGTTTGACGTATGCTCTGACACTATGCCGTGTATTTTTTTAACAAAGGGGCAGGTCGCATCAAGAACCGAAAGCCCTGCCGCCGTTAGTGCCTCCATAGTTTGCCTTGGAATACCGTGGGTTCGTGCCACCACACGGGTGCCCTCGGGAAGCTTCAGTGCCTCCTCGGCAGAGATGGCGAAAACGCCCTTCTCCTCCAAGCTTTTTATATAGCTTTTGTTATGTATAAGCTCGCCTATAGTGTACAGGGGCTTGCCCTCTGCCGCCTCCGCCTCGATAAGCTTTGCGGCACGGTCTACGCCGAAGCAAAAGCCCGCACTTTTTGCTATTTCAATTTTCTTCATTATTTATAATGTCACAAACCTTGCCGAATATATATTGGGACTGAGCCGTCCTGTCTCCTGCCGCCGCAAACTCCTCGGTAGATATGGGCTTACCGACGATCAAACGTGTTTTTCTGAAAATTCCCGCTTTGCCGCTTGGATAAACTACCGCAACGGGCAACGCCTGAGCCCTGCCCAAGGTACATATCATAGATATCCCCTCAAGCCCTTGAGAGGCATCCACCTTGCCCTTAACACGGGTTCCTTGAGGGAAAATGCCTACACTGCCGCCGTTTTTAAGCACATCCACGCATTGACGTATCGCACCAAGGTCTGCCTGCTGACGGTTTACAAAGATCATACCTGCTTTTTTCAGGACCTTGCCCAAAATCCCCTTGTTAAGCTCGGTCTTTGCCATAAAGCTTAACTTGGGCTTGAACGCACATACCAAACACACGGGGTCAAGCAACGAAACGTGATTTGCGCAAAGAACGAAGGAACCCTCAGGTATATTCTCTCTGCCCTCCAGCTTGTACCTGAAAAGCACTTTTACAAAGGGCCTGGCAACAGCTCTTGCAAAACCGTAAAAAGACATTACGCAAGCACCCCGTCTATAATTTCTTTTGCCTTCAAAAAAGTTTCCTCCGGCGTAAGGGCGCTGTTGTCAAACAAAACAGCATCTTCTGCCGCAACAGCAGGCGCCACTTCCCTGCCGCTGTCGTTCTTATCCCTTCGGCGCATATCCGCAAGCACCTCTTCCTCGGTAACCTTTTGTCCTTTTTCCAAAAGTTCTGCATAACGACGCTTTGCCCTGACCGTATCGTCAGCCACCAAAAACAGCTTAACCTGTGCATCGGGCAGGATAACCGTACCGATATCCCTACCGTCCATAACAGTGCTGTTGCGCTTCGCTATATCACGCTGAAGATTAAGAAGGAACGCACGCACCTCGGGAATTTTGGAAACGTCCGAAGCGTACATGGAGGATTTAGGAGTACGTATCTCATCCCCCACAGGCACGCCGTCAAGGGTCACAACACCTCTGCCGTTCTCAAGGCGCATATCAATGTCGATATGGGGCAAGGAGGCGATGATATTTTCCACATCGTCAGAGGCAAAGCCCTGCCTTTGTATATACAAACCCACGGTGCGGTAAAGAGCACCCGTATCTATATATATGTAGCCGTAGTGCTTTGCAACGGCGGAAGCCAGCGTGCTTTTGCCGGAACCGGAAGGTCCGTCAATTGCTATGTTTATAATTTTATCCACAGCGTATCCTCCAAAGGTTACAATCGGTCTCATTTTAATTTACTACATTTTTTAACTTTTTGCAATAGAAAAACGGAAAATATATTGCCATTTTTTGCAGATATAAAGTCGTCAAAAAGAAAAAAAGCTTTATTTTTAAAAAACTATTGCAAATTTTCTTGTTTGGTGTTATGATATGTAATTGAATAAATCGCAAATTTGGAGGTTTACCTATAATGAGTTCCGTTCTTGGCAGAAAATCCTTAAGAAACAGAATCATTGCTTTTACCGTTGCTTGCCTTTTGGTTATAGGCGGTATAGTAGCTGTTTTTTGGGATTACCACAAAAACACCAACAAAATTTTTAACGACGACACCTTTGCACAGGCTATCGCCAAGGCTTTGTCCGACAAAACCGGCGAAAAGATTAATGCAATAGACATTGATAAGGATATGCTTAGCAAGTATACCTCCTTCATCTACACCGTTTACGAAGACCGCACAGGCCTTGCTGAAGATTTTCAGGGCAACGGTCCTTTCTATCCTGCAGTTATTTTGGGCACTCCCGAGTATACAGAGTACTATATAAATAACAACTACCTTACCGACCTTGAGAAGGAAGATGAAAAGAAGGAAGAAGAGGAAAAGGAAGACGAAGCTTCTAAGACCGAACCTTCTAAGGAAGAAGCATCTTCCGAGGTTTCCGCTGAATCTGTTGAAAGCAGCGAAGAATCCTCTGAAGCCGTAAGCAGTGAAGAGTCCTCTGAAGCCGTAAGCAGTGAAGAATCCTCTAAGGAAGAAAGCAAGACCGAAAGTGCTACCGAGAGCAAGAAGGATGATGACAGCTCTGTAGCAGATGAAGAAGAGGAAGAAGTTGTTGTTCCCGACCACCTGGTTGTTTTCCACGTTTTCACCGATATAAATGACCTTTCCCTTTTCAGCAATATAGAATTGCTTCAGCTTAGCGGCTACACCACCAGAAGCATGTATTCTTACTATCAGTACTATTACCAGATGTACTCTATGTACGGCTACTCCGCTGAGCAGAACCCTGCATATCTCCCCTACGTAAGCCTTCAAGCTTATGGAAACGCTAACGATATGACAAGCATTACAAGCCTTGACCAGATACCCGGCCTTGAAAAGCTTAAGTATTTGTCCCTCGGTTTCTCCGGCATAGACAGCCTTGAAGGTATTGAAAAAGCTGCAAACCTTGAGTATCTTGAAGTTGCTGGTTGCGGTCTTGAAGACGTCAAGGCTCTTGAGGGTCTTTCCACCCTTAAGCGCGTGATCCTTGCTTCTAACGACCTTACCTCTCTTGAGGGTATCGAAAACAACAAGGACCTTGTTGTTGTTTCTGCAGAGTTTAACCAGCTCACTTCTCTTAAGGCGCTTGAAAACACCACAAAGCTTACCACCCTTTCTCTTAACGGCAATGCTTTGACCAGCCTTGAAGGTATTGAAGGCAACAAGTCCACCCTTAAGACTCTTAACGTAAGCAATTGCATAGATAACGAAGCAAAAGAAGCTGCTGAAGAAAGCAAGGCAGAAAGCAAAGAAGAAGGCAACGACGAAGAAGACGAAGACGATAAGACCGGCAGAACTCTTGCTGACATCTCTGCTCTTAACGGCTTTACCGCTCTTAAAACTATGGACGTTTCCGGCAATGTTATAACTGATATTGCTTGCATCGCTACTATGTCTTCTCTTGAAACTCTTACCGCTTCCGACAACCTTATTGCAGCACTTCCCGCAGACTTTAAGGAAGCTAAGAAGCTTAAGACCGTAACCGTTGACAACAACGAAATCACCACCATCGGCGGCGTTGGCACCGCACCCAAGCTTGAATCCCTTACAATTAACGACAACAAGATTACAAGCCTTGACGGTATCGGCGACAGCAAGACTATCACCACCATAACCGCTGATAAGAACGAGATAGCTGACCTTGGCAACATTGACAAGGCTACCACCATCACCAGTATAAGCGCAAGCGAAAACAAGATTGCGGATATTACCGCACTGGGCGCACTTAAGAACCTTACCACCCTTAACCTTGACAACAACGAGATTAAGGAGCTTAAGGACCTTTCCAAGCTTACCAAGCTTGCAACCCTTAACCTTGGCGGCAACGAATTTACAAGTATTGAAGCACTTGGTGCCCTTAAGAAGGTTGCTACCCTTGACCTTTCCGATAACGAAAAGCTTACCGACATAAGCAAGTTTGATAAGATCTTTGATGCGGCTACCCTTAAGAACTGCGACTTCTCCATCACTCCCGAAACTGAAGATGACGACAAGGACGAAGACGAAGATAAGGAAGTTGACACCACTAACAAGGTTATAAAGAAGTGGGAATCTCTCCTCACATTCGGCAAGACCACCTTTACAGGAATCCCCAAGGACGTACAGGACGAGATAAAGAAGTACAGCGAGAAGAAGGAAGAAGAGGACAAGAAGGATGAAGAATCCTCTAAGGAAGAAGCTTCCGATGAAGAGTCTTCCGAGGCAGGTTCCTCTGAAGAAACTTCCGTTGCTGAGTCTTCCGAAAGCGCTGAAAGTTCTGAAGGCTCTGTAGACTCCGCCGAAAGTGCTGAAAGCTCTGAAGCATCAGCAGACTCCGCCGAAAGCGCTGAAGCGTCCGAAGACTCTGCTGAAACTTCCGAAAGTGCAGCAGAATAATAAGGCACACTAACCGAATATGATAAAGGGGGCTGACAGCCCCCTTTGCAAATAAAAAATCAATTTTAGGAGAAAATATTATGAGCCAGAAAATAAAATGCGGTATTATCGGCGCAACCGGTATGGTTGGTCAGCGTTTTATAACCTTACTTGAAAACCATCCCTATTTTGAAATAGCAGTACTTGCAGCCAGTAGCGGCAGTGCAGGCAAAACCTATGAAGAAGCAGTTGGCAGCCGTTGGAAGCTTGCCGCTCCCATGCCTGAAAAGGTTAAGAATATGGTAGTTATGGATGCGGCTAAGGTTGAAGAGGTAAGTGCACTTGTTGACTTTGTATTCTGCGCAGTTAATATGCCCAAGGACCAGATCTTGGCACTTGAAGAAGCGTATGCAAAGGCAGAAACCCCTGTTGTTTCCAACAACTCCGCTAACCGTTGGACTCCCGACGTTCCCATGGTTATTCCCGAAATCAACCCCGAACATTTGGAAGTTATCGCTATGCAGAAGAAGCGTTTGGGTACCACCCGCGGCTTTATTGCCGTTAAGCCCAACTGCTCTATCCAAAGCTTTGTTCCCGCAGTTACTCCTTTGCGCCAGTTCGGCATTACAAAGGCTACCGTTACCACCTTCCAGGCCATCTCCGGCGCAGGCAAGACCTTTAAAGATTGGCCCGAAATGAACGATAACGTTATCCCCTACATAGGCGGCGAAGAAGAAAAGACCGAAAAAGAGCCTCTTAAGATTTGGGGTAAGGTTGACGGCGCTGTTATTAAGCCCGACACAGAGCCCGTTATTTCCGCACAGTGCATACGTGTTCCCGTTTCCGACGGTCACTTGGCAGCTGTTTCCCTTTCCTTCACCCGCATTAAACCCTCTGTTGACGAAATAATCAACATTTGGCGTGAATACAAGGGCGAGCCTCAGATTTTAGGCCTTCCCAGCGCACCTTCTCAGTTCATCACCTATTTTGAAGAGTTTGACCATCCTCAAACAGGCGTTGACCGCATGATAGGCAACGGCATGGGCATCTCCGTAGGCAGACTTAGAAACGACCCCGTGTTTGACTATAAGTTTGTTTGCCTTTCCCACAACACCCTCAGAGGTGCGGCAGGCGGCGCTGTTCTTATAGCCGAAATGCTTTACAGAAAAGGCTATATCCAGGCTAAATAAGCCATGCGTAACATCTTATTTATTTGCTACGGCAATATATGCCGCAGTCCAACGGCAGAGTTTTTGTTTAACGACGCCGTAAAAAGCAGAGGGCTTGAAAAAACGTTTCTGGGCGAGTCGGCGGCAGTCGGTGACGACAACATTAAGCCCGACGGCAGCGGATACGGCGTTTACCCCGTGTGTAAGCGGATGTTGGAAGCGCGTGGGATAGATTGCAGTGCAAAGCAAGCACGTCTGCTTACAAAAGCGGACTATGATAAGTACGAGCTGCTTTTGGTTATGGATAAGCAAAATTACCGTGCCGCCCTTAGAATTTTAGGGGGCGACCCTCAAGGAAAAGTCAAACCCTTGACGGAATACACAGGCGGCGGCGAGGTGGAAGACCCTTGGTACACCCGCAATTTTGATAAAGTCTTTGCGCAGATAGAAGAAGCCGTTAACGCTTTGCTTGACGAGCTGACAACAAAATAGTACACAAAAGAGGCTGTCTAAAATGCTTTGATCTTGGCATTTGGACAGTCTTTCTTTTTTGGATAAAGCGTTTGGATTTGTCCGTAGTGCGGCGGTTTACTGCCGACGAAACGTTACCCTTTGTTAAAACTCCGGTGTCTACGCTAAAACGTAAATGTTGCGATTGCAAAATACTGTGCAATCGACAAAAAAACAAAACGCAAAGCTGAACCGAGCTGAAAAGGCACTTACAGTCACTTTTTGCCGCCTTTTTGTTCACTATTATGCGAACAGTTTCGTTGTTGAACGAAAATACACAATATGCACAAAATCCACCGCCCCTTTTAGTGCAGCTCTACAAAAACGATTTTTAGCACACATTTTACGTTGACAGCCAAAAAACTACAAGATATAATATAATCACAGTATCGGTATATTTAAAAGGAGAGGTGAAAGCAAAATCTTTTTTCGTGTACGTCTTGTCCTGCTTTGGGACAAGGTTTTGTAGAAAGGAGATATAAGATGAAAGCTAACAAAAGAAAATGTTGCCGATGTTAACAATGATGGCGTTATAGATAACGACGATTTAACTCTTATATCTGCATATATTTCCGGCGAATCTGTGGTTTTACAATAATATATAACCAACAAGGAGGTATTTATTATGAAGACTGTTATCAGAACATCGGTTTTGGTATTGCTTTTACTTGCTCTCGCGATACTGCCAGCCGTAGCGGCTGGTATATCTCCCAAAGAAATTGCAAACGAGGACGAAGCGTGGAAAAATGAAATATCGGATGAACTTTGGGCGATAATGAACGAAATGTCTGATGAGGACACTACTCTTATCGTTATGTATGTAAAAAACAGACCTACAGACGAAGAGGTTGATGAAAAAGTTGTAGAAAGAACCGGCTGGGCGCGCGAAATGTTTATCGAAATGTCTTACTCGAGCGTACATAATCAGGAATACAGGGATCAGTATAATAACGTGTTTATTCCTGCGATGATAACAAAAACAGAAGAAGCGCTTGGGCTTGCGTCGGGCACTCTTAACCAAGAAAGCCCGCAGGTGATTGAAACCATAACAGCAGAGAAAGATAAGGTATATGATTGCTTCAGAGAAATAAGAGCAGAGATGTTTGATAATTTTTATGCTAACATCAAAGCGGTTAACGGTATAGAAGTGCTTTACATAGCAACTTATAGCGGGAGTATAGGTGTTGATGCAACAAAAGCAGAAATAGAATTTTATGCTAAGTCGGAAGATTTTGTTGCGTTGAGTGACGGTCGCTGGCTGCGTGAACCGCAGTTTCCTGATTACGATTATGAAGTCAGCGAAGATCCGAGTAATGAAGATATAAGCGCCGACGACTACAGTAGTGAGTACATAAGCGACGCAGAAAGCACCGACGACTACAGCAGTGAGTACATAAGTGACGCAGAAAGCACCGACGACTACAGCAGTGAGTACATAAGCGAAGAAGAAAGCGCTGACAATCTGAGCTCGGAAGCGTTTCCGGAAGGAACGGGTAGTGAAGAAACGTGCAGCCAAGAAGAGCCTAAGGTAATTCCTATGGGCGACGTTAACGTCGACGGAGTTATAAACAGCCTTGACGGGGCGCAGGTGCTTAAGCACGACGCAGAGCTTATTGCCCTTGATAGAGAGGGGCTTGCTGTAGCCGACGTTAACGGTGACGGTACGGTTAACAGTCTTGACGCAGCGCAGATACTTAAGTACGACGCAAAGCTTATTACAGAGTTTTAATCTCCTTTCTTAAACCCAATAACAAGCCAAAGGCTTTTCGGCGTATGCTGAAAAGCCTTTGGCTTGATTGTCGGAGTCTCTGAGAAGTCCAACAACTTCTTGGGGCGATTTTACCGATTTTGCCCTTGTTTCAAAGGGGTAGCAAGGCTACGGGCTTACTGCTGCAAAGGGCCGAGTACAATGGGACACAAAGCCTCTGCCGCAAAGACTGGCAGGTAACAGGGCATTGTTGCCGTACCTGTCGCATACCGCATCCATCACCCTGTTAAGGGCACTCTTTTTTTCGCCCCGATTGGGGTCGCTAAAGAAATCCGTTTGAGCAGGTGCACGCACATCGCTAAGCCCTATGGCGGTAACAGTAAGAGAGCGCAAGGGCAAGGGCGCCCCTGCCCTGTCCGCAAACAAGGCGTAAGCGGCGGCGGCAATATCGCCGCTGTCATCGCTTGCCCGCTCAAGGGGTACCTGATATTGCTTTATTGCCAGATTTGTATCTCTTAGCGAAAGGCTTACGCCGCGGCAGACAAGACCGTAAGCCCTAAGCCTTCTGCCCACCTCCAAGGACAGCCACAGTATAAAGTCATGCACCTCCTCATCGGTTTTAAGATCCGCGGGCGGTGTCATACCGTTACCCACGCTTTTAACGGGCGGACGTTCTTCCTCGCTTAACACGGGAGAGTAGTCCAAGCCGTTGGCATAGACCCACAGGGTATGTCCCGTTTTACCCAAAGCACTCCTTAAAAAATCGGGACTGCACTGTGCCAAAGCTCCCACAGTATTTATGCCGTACTTTCTGAGGGCGGCAGCGGTAGACCGCCCTACCCCGAAAAGGGCGTTTACAGGCAGGGGAAAAATCTTTTTCTTATAGTTTTGTGGGCTTATAAGGGTAACGGCGTCGGGCTTTTTAAGGTCAGAGCCAAGCTTTGCAAAAATCTTATTGAAGGATACCCCTACACTTACCGTTATATCCAGCTCCCTCTTGACCTGCTCTTTAAGAGTCTCTGCCACAAAGACCCCGTCCTTAAAGGTCTTTATGCCCGTGCTCAGGTCAAGCCAACACTCATCCAACCCGAAAGGCTCTACCTTAAAGGCATAGTCGTTATATATGCGGCGTAACTCCTTGGAATAATTAGCATACATATCATAATGGGGCTTGACTGTTATAAGCTCCGGCAGGCACTTCTTTGCCTCTGCCACGGTCATCCCCGTTCTTACACCTGCACGCCGAGCCTTTATGCTTTGCGCCAGCACTATGCCGTGTCGCTCCTCTACCGCACCACAAACCGCCACCGCTTTATCTTTTAACGACGGGTCAAGCGCCGCCTCCACCGATGCAAAAAAGCTGTTTGCATCGGAATGTAATATCACTCTTTCCATAGCCTCACCAAACATTTGTTCTAGCAAAAGCATTATACACCTACGAACAAATGTTTGTCAAGTGCTTTTTTGTTTTAAAATTATTGACTTTTAAAAAACATGGTGATATACTGTCTTCTATATAAAAGGTGAACAATGTGAATAGTATAAAAACGGCGTTTAAATTGCTTGCAAAGCACGTTCCGCGCTGTTTGGTATGCCGCAACGCTGTAACGTCGGCAGGCTATCCCCTATGCGAAAACTGCAGCAGCTTTTACAGCAAGCTTATAAGCACAGACTGTAAAGAATGCGGTAAACCCGTCAGGGACTGCAACTGTGTAGAGGTAACGCCTTGTCTGAAGTTTTACAGACTTTTTGAATACGAGGGCGACACCGCAAAGGACATAATATACCGACTTAAGCGAGCAGCTTCACCTGTAGATTTCATCTTTATATCACGTAGGCTTAAGGAGCGTATACAATACACGTCGGGCAATATTAATTTTGACTGCGTTTGCTATGTGCCACGCAACAAAAAGGGGATAGCAAAATACGGCTATGACCACGCAAAGCTTTTAGGTGATGCATTGGCAAAGCGGTTTGGCATACCCTGTATAGCATTACTTGCCCACACCGGCGCAAAGGGCGAGCAAAAACGTCTTAGCAGGATGTACCGCGGCTTTGCGGCGAAAACAAGGTTTGAGGTGAACAGTTCTGCTCTGCAGAACGGTAAGCTGCCGTATAAGCGTATACTGTTGGCAGATGATATAGTTACAACAGGTAACACTATGGGCGAATGTGCCCGTATACTTAAAACCTGCGGTGCAAGGCAGGTGTTTGGCGTTGCCATAGGGCACACTCCAAGCAGAGACAAAAACAGGAGGAAAAGCGAAGATGGGAGAAGCTTCTGAAGTTCTGTTTACGCTTTTGGGGCTGGACGTTACAGCCGAAGTAATTACAATGTGGGGCATTATTGCACTTATTGCCGTAATAAGCCTTATTGCCACCCATAATATGAAGGAACGCCCGAGGGGGTTCCAAAACCTTATTGAAACAGGCGTGGAATACCTGCTGAACTTTTTCGGCGGTATTCTGGGCGAAAAAAGGTGCAGAAGGTATTTTCCTTTTCTTGCCACCCTGTTTGTTTTTATAATCTTTTCAAACTACTCGGGGCTTATACCCGGCGCAGGGATATTCCGTGGTTTTAAGGCGCCTACATCATCACTTTCCGTTACCTTGGGCTTAGGTGTGGTATCCTTTGCCGCCTTACAGTACTACTCCTTCAGAATAGGCGCACGTCACTATTTCAAGCGCTTTGTATCCCCTGTGGCGTTTATGTTGCCGCTTTTGATTTTGGACGAGTTTATTAAGCCTGCTTCCCTTGCCTTGCGTTTGTTCGGCAACATCTTCGGGGAGGAGACCGTAACCGAAGAGCTTTACGGACTTTTGCCCATAATTGCGCCTATGCTTATGATGGGACTGTCACTGCTGTTTTGCGGTATACAGGCAGTGGTGTTTACAATGCTTACCGCTATTTATCTTGAAGAAGCTACAGAGATTGAAGAATAAAGGAGATTTACATTTATGGAAAACGCACTTATCGCTATCGCTGCCGCTATTGCTATTGCAATAAGCACAATTTGCCCCGCTATCGCACAGGGTAAGACTGCATCCAAAGCTATGGAAAGCATTGCCAGACAGCCTGATGCGGCAAAGGACATCCGTTCTACCCTTATTATATCCATGGCTCTTATAGAAGCGCTTACCATCTACGGCCTGCTTGTAGCTTTTATGCTTGTAAACAAGGTACAGTAAGACTATGACTGTACAACTTTCTGTTGTTATATGGACAATAATTAATTTTGTCCTGCTTTACTTGGTGCTTAATTTTCTGTTGTTTAAGCCTATGCTTAAATTTATGGACGAGAGAAACGCCAAAATAGAGCAGGGCAAGACTGCTGTTGCCAAAAAGCAAGCGATGCTCAGAGCCAAGGAGGAGGAAAAAGCCGCCTTTATTGCCTCGAAGGATCGCCTGCTTAAGGAAAAGGTGGAGGACGGTGTTGCCGCCGCAAAGGAAGAATGCCGCAAGGCCCGTCTTGATGCCGAAAAGCAACAAGCTGACGCTGTTGCCAAGGAAACTGCCGCGCTCAAAGAGGACGAGGCGGCACTTAAGGAGACCTTGGGTAAAGCCTTGCCCGCTTTGTCTGACAAGGTAGTACAAAGTCTTTTGGAAAAGGGGCTTTAATCTATGGAGCATTTTATTTATGCGCTTATAAATTTTGCTCTTCTTGCGGCAATTGTGTATTTTGCCGGAAGAAAGATAATTTTGCGCATTTTTAAGGAAAGAAGAGAGCGTATAGAGTCCGCACTTGATCAGGCAGAAACGGCACTTAACAGCACTGAAACAGCTACGGAAGACAATTATATTGCCGACGCCGAAGCGGAACTGGAAGAGGAAGCAAAGCGCATTATTGCGGACAGAAGCGCCGAGATGGTAACGGAAAACAGCCAAAACCTTGAAAGGCACAAGCAGCTTTTGGCTTCCGAGGCAGAGTCTATGCGCAAGGATGTTTTGGACAAAAGCCGTGACCTTACGCTGGAAGCCTTGCATTGTCAGGTTATTGCTCTTATGTCCGAAAAAAGCATAGCCGCAGAGTTCAGAAAGCACGAAAAAGCTATACTTGAAAAGATCCTTGACAGAATATGTCTTACCCCCGGCGACCGTTCTTATCTGGTGCATCACGATGTGCTTTACGTAACCCTTACCTCGGCTTTCCCCTTGGAAGAGGAGCTTGTCAAGCGGGTTGAAGATAAAGTAACAAAAATGCTTGACGAAGTAAACGGCAAGCCTTCCCTTTGGGTTCTTACCGACGAAAACTGCATCGGCGGCTTGAAGCTTAGAATAGGTGATACCGTTTACGACGGCACTGTTTCCAACAGCCTTGAGCAGATGGTTAAAAAGCTTAAAGACTATCCCTTGGACAGTGCAGATACCGTTGCCTCGGTGGAAGAAAAGCTTATGGAAGGGCTTAGCAACTACGCCCCCGCCATTGATAAATATCAGCTGGGCAGGGTTGTAAGTATATCCGACGGTATATGCTGGCTGGACGGTCTTGCAGACATTATGTACGGCGAAATCGTAGAGTTTGAAGGCGGCACCGAGGGTATGATACAGGATATCGAGCCCGGCAGAATAGGCTGTGTAATCTTTGACAAATACGAGTATATAGAAAGCGGTACCCGTGTGCGCCGTGTAGGTAAAATGGCAAGCGTGCCGGTAGGTGACAAGCTTTTGGGCAGGGTTGTTGACCCCTTGGGCAAACCCATTGACGGGCTTGGCACTATCTGGGCAGAGGAAACACGCCCCATTGAATTTAAAGCGCCCGGTATTACCGCCCGTAAATCCGTTTGTGCGCCTATGCACACGGGCATTAAGGCTATTGATGCCCTTATACCCATAGGTAAAGGACAGAGAGAGCTTATTATAGGTGACAGGCAGACGGGTAAGACCGCCATAGCTTTGGACGCCATCATCAACCAAAAGGGCAAAAACACCGTATGCATCTACGTTGCCATAGGTCAAAAGGATACCACGGTAGCAGAGATATACGAAAAGCTTAAGGCGGAAGGCGCTATGAGCTACACCACCATTATCTGCGCCAACGCTTCCTGCTCTGCTTCCATACAGTATATAGCACCTTTTTCCGGCACCGCTATGGGTGAGTATTTTATGTACGCAGGCAAGGATGTGCTTATCGTTTATGACGACCTTTCCAAGCACGCAGTAGCTTACAGAGAACTATCTCTGCTTCTGCACAGGCCCTCCGGCAGAGAAGCTTATCCCGGCGACGTGTTCTACCTGCACTCCCGCTTGTTGGAGCGCAGCGCAAGGCTTGCCGACGAGCTTGGCGGCGGCTCTATGACAGCGCTTCCGATTATAGAGACCCAATCAGGTGACATATCCGCATATATCCCCACCAACGCCATATCCATTACAGACGGTCAGATATTCTTGGAGACCGATCTGTTTAACGAGGGTCAGCGCCCTGCAATAAACGTTGGGCTTTCCGTATCCCGTGTGGGCGGTGCGGCGCAGACGAAGCTTATGAAGCAGGTGTCGGGCAACCTTAGAATGATACTTGCCCAATACAGAGAGCTTTCTACCTTCGCCCAGTTCGGCGCAGACGTGGACGACAGCACCAAGGCAGCTCTTATCAGTGGTGAACGGATGATGGCGGCGCTTAAACAGCCCCGTTACGCTCCCCTTACCGACGGCGAGACCGCTCTTGTACTGTTTGCCGTAAGCGAGGGCTTTGCAAAAAATGTAGAGCTTGCAAGAATGGCAGAGTTTGAAAAAGAGCTTATAAAAGAGTTTAAGGACCGCAAGCAAGCCACTATGGCAATGCTTAACCGCGGCGACAAGCTTGACGACAGGCAAAAAGAAGAACTTAAGGCAGAAATAGACGAGTTTGCAAAGAGGTTTGTATATGGCAGGACAGCGTGATTTAAAAAAGCACCTGATAGGCATACAGACCACGGGCAAACTTGCAAATGCAATGAAAACCGTTGCCACAGCCAAGTTTTCCCGCCTTTCCGCCGTTAACGCCGATATACAGGAGTATTCTATCCGTTGCGGCGAAATTCTTAAAGATTTCGGCAACGAGGCGCTGTTTGGAGACATCAGCGGCGGCGACGGCGTGCTGTATATTATGTTCACGGGGAACAAGGGACTTTGCGGCGGCTACAACAGCGAGCTTTGCACCTATTTTGAGGAGCTTGAAAAAGAAGAAAAGCACAAGCTTATAGTTTGCGGCAAAAAGGGTATGGAGCTGTGCCGTGCTAAAGGCATAAACGCCACCGCTTTTGATATGCCCGATATGCCAAGCCGTGCCGACGCAGGCAGACTGTACGAGCTTATTGCGGCAGAGCACCCCAAATACGGCACCGTAAAGCTGGTGTACCGCACTTTTAAAAACATAATGACGCAGATCCCCACGGTATCACAGCTTTTACCCGCAGACAGTGAAAGCGATGCCGAGGATGTTTTGTTCTTCCCAAGCAGGGAGGAGGCAGAGTCAAGCATCGCTTTGACCTGCTTAAAGGCAAGACTGTACGGAGTTATGATAGAGGTGCAAACAGGTGTGCAGGCGGCAACCTTGATGACTATGCGTAACGCCGCAGACAACGCCGCAGAAGAAGCAATTAAAACGGAAACTGCCCTTAACCGCATACGTCAGAACGAGCTTACCACCGACGTGCTTGAAAGTGCGACAGGCACTTTATATTCTTAAGAAAGGGGGAAAACCTATGATGGAAAACAAAGCTAATGGCTCGGTTGTAACAATAAGGGGTCCTGTTGTGGACGTGCGTTTTCCCCATGGGGAAGCCATACCCGATATATTTACCGCCCTTGAGGTGCATATAGGCGATGAGAGGGTAATACTTGAAACACTGCAGCACTTAGGCGACAATGTGGTGCGCTGTATCTCTATGCATCCTACGGACGGCTTGTCCCGAGGCGTGGAGGCGATAAATACCGGCAAACCCATATCTGTACCCGTAGGTAACGGAACCTTGGGCAGAATGCTTAACGTAACGGGCGACCCTATTGACGATATGGGGGAAATAGCTGCGACAGAACATCATCCCATACACCGCAACGCACCGCATTTTACGGATATTGTGCCCCACGGCACTACCTTGGAGACGGGCATAAAGGTTATAGACCTGATGACGCCCTATGCCAGAGGCGGCAAGATAGGGCTTTTCGGCGGTGCGGGCGTAGGCAAGACCGTGCTTATTATGGAGCTTATACGCAACATAGCCGCTGAACATAACGGGTATTCCGTTTTTGCGGGTGTGGGCGAGCGCTCCAGAGAAGGTAACGACCTTTGGAACGAGATGAAGCAGTCAGGTGTTCTGAACAAAACTGCCCTTGTTTTCGGACAGATGAATGAGCCTGCAGGTGCAAGGCTTAGAGTGCCCTTGGCAGGGCTTACCATTGCAGAGCATTTCCGTGAAGCCGACCGACAGGACGTGCTTCTGTTTATTGACAACATATTCAGATTTACTCAGGCAGGCTCAGAGGTCTCGGCACTGCTTGGACGTATGCCCTCGGCAGTTGGCTATCAGCCCACCTTGGCAAGTGAGATGGGTAAATTGCAGGAGCGCATCGTTTCCACAAAGAACGGCTCTATTACTTCCGTTCAGGCGGTTTACGTGCCTGCGGACGACCTTACCGACCCTGCACCTGCCGCTACCTTCAGCCATCTGGACGCAACTACGGTGCTTTCCAGAAGCGTGGTGGAGCTGGGCATTTACCCTGCAGTAAGCCCTTTGGAGTCGGGCTCACGTATGCTTGCCCCCGAGGTGGTTGGCGAACATCACTACAGCACCGCAAAGGAAGTACAGCGCTATCTGCAAAAGTATAACGAACTGCAGGATATTATAGCCATACTGGGTATGGACGAGCTTTCCCCCGAGGATAAGCTTACGGTGCGCCGTGCAAGACGTTTACAAAGGTTTATGAGCCAACCCTTCCACGTAGCGGAAGCCTTTACCGGCGTAAAGGGCGTTTTTGTGCCCCCCGAAGCTACGGTAAAGGGCTGTGACGCCATTATAGGCGGCGACTGCGACAATATACCGGAGCAGGCGTTTATGCTTTGCGGCGACATCGAAAGTGTTTACGCAAGGAGCAAGGAGCTATGACGGACAGCAACAATCCCTTAAGACTTTGTGTGCTGTCCCCCCACGGCACTTTACTTGATACAGCCGCAAGCTCTGTACGTTTTACTGCTGTTGACGGAAGTATGGGCGTGCGCCGAGGACATCCCACCGCCCTTGTATTGCTTGCTCACGGCAAATTGCAATACGTAAAAGACGGCGTTACCCACAGCTTGGACACGGATGGTGCCTTTGCAGAGATAAAAAACGATAAAATTACTATAGTAGCAAAATAACAAGAAAACAATCACCCCAAGAAGGGATTATCTTAAAAAGGATAATCCCTTTTCTATTGGGCGGACTTGACAAAGCCCCCATAAAGTTATATAATGATGCTGTGCGCTTATATCTGTGCGCACGTTTATACCGAAAGGAGATAAATTACTATGAAAAAAGCTTTGTCTTTAATTCTTGCCTTTATAACCTCTATGTTTTTTACCCTTCAGGCGGCGGCTGTTGAAGGCGCTACTCCTGCAACAGGCGAAAGCGGCCCTTGGCTTTGGATCGTGCTTGCAGTGGTTGCCGTTGTATTGGTTGGCGTTATTTTTACAACCGGTAAAAAGAGATAAAGATTTGTCCCCCCCTGTCCCGCACATAACAAGGAACAAGGAGATCTAATATGAAAAAGATTACTAAAGCCGTTATCCCTGCCGCGGGGCTCGGCACCCGTATGCTTCCGGTTTCCAAGGGTATACCTAAGGAGATGTTGCCCATTGTGGACAAGCCTTGTATACACCATTTGGTTGAGGAAGCGGCGGCATCCGGCATTACCGATATACTTATAATTACAGGCCGCGGTAAGGAGTCTATTGAGGATTACTTTGACTACAACCTGGAATATAATAATAAGCTTCTCTCCTCCGGTAAGGAGCATTTGATGCATGAGCTTAACGCTATTGCCGACTTGGCAAATATAAACTTCCTGCGTCAGAAGGAAGCAAAGGGCTTGGGACACGCCGTATACTGTGCCAAAAGCTTTATAGGGGACGAACCCTTTGCGGTGCTTTACGGAGATGACGTTATAATTTCAGAAACGCCCGTTGTTAAACAGCTTACCGACGTGTACTACAAGTACGGCTTGGGCGTTGCAGGCGTTAAAAGCGTAACCAAGGAGCAGATCGTTAAATATTGCTCCCTTAAGGTGGATCACCTTGAAGGTAACACCTACAAGGTTAGCGATATGATAGAAAAACCCTCGCCCGATAAGATATTCTCTTTGCTTTCCATATTGGGCCGTGTTGTACTGCCCCCCGAGATATTCAGCATTTTGGAGCATACGCCCAGAGGCGCAGGTAATGAGATACAGCTTACCGACGCTATGAGGGAACTGGCGGTAACAAAAGGTATGACCGCTTGCGAATTTGAAGGCAAGCGCTACGATATGGGCTCTAAGCTTGGTCTTTTGATGGCGAATGTAGAGCAAGGTCTTAAGCACCCCGAAACAGGTGAGGCTTTCCGTGAATTTTTGAAGGAGCTTGCACCCAATTTATAAGGAGCTGTTGTTATGAGCAGAATAAGTAAGGCGAATTATTATCTTGAGATAGCAAAGACCGTTGCAATGCGCGGTACCTGTTTGCGCCGCAAGTTCGGTGCAATTATAGTTAAGGACGACGTTATTGTGTCCACAGGCTATGCAGGCGCACCCAGAGGCCGTGTTAACTGCTGTGACCTTAACTTTTGCCTTAGAGACAAAATGAACATCCCCCGCGGTGAAAGGTACGAGCTTTGCCGCTCTGTCCACGCGGAAGCAAATGCTATTATTGCCGCATCCCGCGACAGGATGCTTGGCGCAACTCTTTACCTTGCCTGCGTTGACCCCAAAACGGGCGAGTCTGTTGGCGGTACCTGCTGTTGTCAGATGTGCAAGCGTCTTGTTATTAACGCAGGGATAGAAAAGGTTGTCGTGCTGGAAGACGGCGGCAATTACAGCGTTTACGAGGTAAGCAGTTGGATAGAAGATGACGACAGTTTGGGCAAGATAGGTTATTAAAGGATTATATGAGCGTAAATAAAAGCACAAAAAAAGGCGGCGGCAGGCTTAAGGAAGCACTTGGTATCCTCGGCGTGCTTGTTGCCGCATTCGGCATAATATACGGCATTCTGAATATACCAAGCTGTGAAAGGGAAGAACCGCCCCACAAGGCGGAAAAGGTTTGGGCGAAGGTTACGGATACGGAAACGGGCATTACTTATATCGAATGTCCCGACGGATACGGGCCCACACAGGTTAATCCCGAAAGAGTGTTTATGGAATGCACCGAGGGCAACAGCACCCTTAAGTTTTACGAGATACGTGATACGGATACTTCAAGGTTTATTGCCCTTAAAGAGGTAAACGGCTACACCGTATACAGGGCGGAGTCTGTTACTGCACCAAGTATAAGAAGCTTTACAACCGGCACGGCAAGGCTGTATATGGCAGGAGCAACCGTCCCCATTGACTATTTTTATACCAAGGAAGCCGCAGGCGGCGATGCAGAGCTTGACGGGACTGCCTACATCAATATGGTAGTGGATGCCTTCAGCGGCGGCGGAGTAAGCAGCGCCACCGGCGACTGGGGCGAAAAGAATAACTTTTCTATATGGCTTACTTCCAAGGATTTCCCCGGACTTTACTACAAGGTAGAGTTTAAGGTTGACGTAAACGGTGCCGCATATTTGTATGACAGAGTTACCGAAAAGCTGGTAAGCGCTCCCAAAGCGCTTGTGGCCAAAATTGTCGGTCCCAATTAACTATGGAATTCGGAAAAATAAAGGACAAACACATTACCGCCGCCGCCGAATTGGAGGCGGCGTGTCTTGATACTGCCTGGACTGAGGCGCAGATAAAGGAAGCCGCCGCAAGGGAGGATACCCTGTATCTTTCCGCCACGGAGGGAGAGGAGCTTTGTGCCGTAGCAAGCTGTGTTTTTTCTGCCTTTGAGGCGATGATAGAAAACGTGGCTACAGCAGAAGAACACAGGCGCAAAAACGCCGCCGCAGGGCTCTTACGGCTTATAGAAGCAGAGGCGGCAAACAGAGGGTTGGAGCAGATAAGCCTTGAGGTGGCAAGCAGAAACGCCGCCGCAATTGCCCTTTACACAAAAGCGGGCTTTAAAAGGGCAGGTATTAGAAAGGGCTTTTACAGACGTCAGAACGATGACGCTTTGGTTATGATAAAGGAGCTTGATGCGCAATGAGAATTTTAGGCATAGAAAGCAGCTGCGACGAAACCGCTGCCGCAATTGTTGAGGACGGCAGAATGACTCTGTCCTCGGTGGTGGCGTCCCAAGTAGATATACACGCACTTTACGGCGGCGTTGTGCCGGAGATAGCCTCCAGAGCACATACCGAGGCTCTTTGCACCGTGGTAAACGAAGCGCTTGAAAAAGCAGGGCTTACCATGGAGGACATAGACGCTGTTGCCGTTACCTACGCACCGGGACTTATAGGCGCATTGCTTACGGGTCTTAGCTTTGCAAAAGGGCTTAGCTACAGCAGCGGAAAGCCCCTTATACCCGTACATCATATCCGTGGGCATATTGCCGCAAACTACGTGGCGTTTGAGGAGCTGAAGCCGCCCTTTATAGGGCTTGTTGTAAGCGGCGGACACACCTCTTTGATAAAGGTTAAGGATTATACGGAATTTGAGACCATAGGCGTAACCCGTGACGACGCGGCAGGCGAAGCCTTTGACAAGGCGGCAAGAGTATTGGGACTGCCCTACCCCGGCGGTGCGCACATGGACAGGCTTGCGTCTGAGGGTGACAAAAAGCGTTTTAACTTTACCATAAGCAAGGTGGACAACGCACCCTTTGATTTCAGCTTTTCGGGTCTTAAGACCGCAGTAATAAACTTAGTACATACTATGGAAATGCGCGGTGAGAAAATAGAGGGCGAGCTTAAGGCAGATATTGCCGCCTCCTTTACAAAAGCGGCAGTCAAGACCGTAAGCCGCGGAGTAGAAGCTCTTTATACAGAGGGCGAAAAATTGCCTTTGGTGCTGTCTGGCGGTGTTGCCGCAAACAGCCATCTGCGTGCCGCACTTAAGGAGATAACAGAGCGCTTGGGCGTAGGCTTTTACGTGCCGCCCCTTTCCCTTTGCGGCGACAATGCCCAGATGATAGCCGCACAAGGCTACTATGAATTTTTGGCAGGAAAAAGGGCTCCCCTTGACCAAAACGCCTACGCTTGTATGGAAGCGTAACAGCTTTTATGCATCTTTATTCGCATAATGTATAAGACATAATGTGGGCGGAAAATGTGGGAAACTTGTAGGAAAACAAGTGTTTCTTTTGTCGAAATTAAGCATTCAAGCCGTTTTTGCGGTGTGGAAATGTGGAAAACTCGGTGGGTAATGTGGTTTTCCCGCATTATGCACGCAAAAAACAGCAATATTATGTAAACTAATAAAATGCAAAATATTTGGAGGTAAAGGTAAGATGGCAGAAAGATTTGCTGAGGAAAAGAAGGCGGCGCTTGCCCATTTTGAAAAACTTTTGGACGAACAGCTTGCAAGGGCAGAACGCATAAAAGGCGTAAAGGAATTTACGGACTATGAAAAGCTTGACAAAATTATAATAGGCGTATGCGGCGGCGACGGTATAGGTCCCTATATCTCCGCAGTAAGCCGTGATGTACTTGAATATATGCTTAAGGAAGAGATTGCCGCAGGCAAGATAGAGCTTAGAAATATAGACGGGCTTACTATTGAAAACCGTGCCGCTGTGGGCAAAGCTATCCCCGACGACGTAATGGAAGAACTTAAGGCTTGCCACGTTATCCTTAAGGGTCCCACCACTACCCCCCGTCAGGGCGACCCTTGGCCCAACATCGAAAGCGCAAACGTTGCTATGCGTAAGGAGCTTGACCTGTTTGCCAATATGCGCCCCGTTAAAATACCTGCGCTGGGCATCGACTGGACCTTCTTCCGTGAAAACACCGAAGGCGGTTATGCGGTAGGCAGCAAGGGCATAAAGGTTAACGACGAGCTGGCTATGGACTTTGTTGTTACCACCACCGAGGGTACGGAGCGTATTGCAAAGCTTGCCTTTGAATATGCAAAGAACAACGGCTACGACCGTGTTGACATTGTTACCAAGGCAAACGTTATAAAGACCACCGACGGCAAGTTTTTGAATATATGCAAGGAAATTGCAAAGGACTACCCCGATATTGCCGTTGACGACTGGTACATAGACATTATGACCGCAAAGCTGGTTGACGAAAAGAGAAGACGTGACTTTAAGGTTATGATACTGCCCAACCTTTACGGCGATATCCTTACCGACGAAGCGGCTGAGATCCAGGGCGGCGTCGGCACCGCAGGCAGTGCAAACATAGGTAAACGTTACGCTATGTTTGAGGCTATCCACGGCAGTGCGCCCCGTATGGTCAATGAGGGCAGAGCCGCTTATGCCGACCCCTGCTCTATGCTCAGAGCCACCGTTATGCTTTTGCGCCACATCGGCAAGATAGAAAAAGCTGAGAAGCTTGACAAAGCGCTTGACATTTGTATGTTTGAGGAAGCCAAGGTTAAAATAACAGGCAGACCCGACGGTGCAACAAGCGCAGAATTTGCGGAATACCTTAAGTCCAAGATATAAGCCCCAATTACTCACTTTGTTCGTAACGGGGACCCGGAGAAAATAAAAGCACCGTTTCCGTTAGCTCGCGCCTGCGTGCCGCTTCGTGTCACTTGCGAAAGCTAAAAATAAAAAACCCTTTTTAAAGCTGTTGCTTTAAAAAGGGTTTTGTGTTACACTTATTTTGTACCGCTGTTCTTGGCTTCTTTTTTTGCACGGCGTCTTTCCTTCAGCTCCTTATGCTTTTGCTTCAGAAGCTTGTTGTACACAAACAGACCCGTAAGGCTTATTATTGCCGTTGAAGCAAAGATTATAATGCTTACCTTATAGTCCTCCGCCCCTGCAAAATACCCCACAAGAGTGGAAGAAAACACCGAGGGCAAGCGTGCTACCATACTTATGGACAGGAACTGCACCAAATTCATACGGGTAAGCCCCACAAAGTATGTAAGCAGATCCTTGGGTGTGCCCGGGATGAAAAACAAAAGGAACACGGTACGTTTAAGCTTTGCCTCACTGTTGAGGAACCGCAGGCTGTTTATCTTTTCCGTATCGACAAACAGCTCCACCGCCTTAACGCCCGCCTTTTTTACAAAAAGGAACACTGCGGATGAAGCAACTGTCACTCCCAGCAAACACACAAGTGTGCCGCCGAACCAGCCGAAAGCGTAGCCGAGACCTATCTCCACTACCTCACCGGGGATAAGTGCAACAAAGACCTGAAGTACCTGTATGCCAAAGGCAACAAGATAGCCCCTAAGCCCAAAGCCTTCGATATAAGTCTTAAAATCTTCAGGGGTCTTAATGTTTTCGTCAAAAGAGCGCAGTAAAAACCAAGTAAGCCAGCCCATAAGTGCCAACACAACAATTACGGACACTATGGCTACCGCACGCTTTTGTTTTAATCGTCTGTCTTTCATCATTCTGCGGTAAGGAAGTTTATGGCACGCTCTATTGCGTCCTTAGAGTCATACCAAGGCTCGTTGTCATATCTGTAGTCAAACTTCTTACAGAACCAGGACACATCCTCTTTAAGCTTATCCAGATATGCACCCACGACCTTTGCCGCATCCTCTGCCATTTCCTCACGGTACTTTTTGCTCATCCTTACGGAAGCCTCAAGCAGTTTGCGGTAATGGGGCAGGCAGAAGCATTTTTGGGCGGCAAACTTGGTGCGGAACTCCTTTTCGCCCTCGTACAGCATAGTAGCGGTGTTTATCATATTATCAAAGTTAAAGGCTATGCGGTCGCATATATAACAGCTTTTTTCCAATGCCTCTATCCCTTTTTTCGGTGCGGCGCTTTTATCACGGGCAAGGAAGCCGCCGGGCTTTATATTCTTCTTGACCTCGTCCAAGTGGCTTTCCATAATAAGCCCCAAGCCAAGACGGTTTTTACGGGTTCTAAGCATATGGAAGTGCTTTCCGCAAAAGCCCTTTTCGTTGGTCTGGATGCGCACATCAGGTTCCATCATAGAAGCACCGAGGATAAGGGTAAGCTCATCCTCCTGCAGTTTTTCGTACAGCAAGCAGAAGGGGCATTTGCCGCTTTGGTCATCAAAAGCTTCGTTAACAGGAATGGTATATATCTTTTCACGCATGGGCGGATACCGTCCTTTTTGATATTATTTTACATCATTATACAGTACCGCCTTTATTTTTGCAAGTTTTTTAGGAGATTATTTTATGAAAGCCGTAAAAACAGACCGTGGTGTTCTTTTAAAAGGCAGCGACCTTGACATCTATAAAACCTTTGATTGCGGTCAGTGCTTCCGTTTTGAAAGCATAGGCGACAACTGCGTGGCAGGCGTTGCCTATGGCAAGCGCCTTGTGCTTAAAGACACAGGCGACGGCGTTTTGCTGGAGGGGGTAAGCGCAGAGGAATACGAGGAGGTCTGGAAGGACTATTTGGATATGGACAGAGACTACGAAGAGATCAACCGTTCCCTATCCTCCTACGAAAAGCTGCAAACGGCGGCAATGACGGGATATGGCATACACATACTTAATCAAGAGCCTTGGGAGGCGCTGTGCAGCTTTATAATATCCCAAAACAACAATATTCCCCGAATAAAAAAGATAATAGAAAAGCTTTGCCGACTTTACGGTGAGGAAACAGAAAGCGGCGTATATGCCTTCCCTACCCCTTCCGCCCTGCTTGCGGCAGGCGAAGATGGTGTTGCCCAATGCGGTTGCGGCTTCCGCACACGGTACATCCTTGGTGCGGCGGCACAGGTTGAAAGCGGAGAGCTTATACCCGAGGAGCTTATAGGGCTAAGCTACGACCAAGCCTTTGAACGGCTTCTGCAACTTAAAGGCGTAGGCCCCAAGGTAGCAAACTGCGTTTTGCTGTTCGGGTTGAGGCACACAGAGGCGTTCCCCGTGGATGTTTGGATAAAGCGAGTTATGGACAAGTATTTTGAGCCGGATTTTAACCCTGCGGTTTTCGGCAATCACGCAGGCATAGCACAGCAATATCTGTTTTACAACGAAAGATATCAGCCCAAGGAATAATAAAGCAGGCTGTAAAGCCACAGCACGGCGCTGACTACAACACAGGGCGCAAGACAAAACATAAGCTTTTTTATAAAGTTTTTCAATATTATCACCCACAGATAGTTTTTCCTTTAAAATAACGGTGTATACAGAAAGGCGACTGGGATATGGCAAGAAATTTTCCTACGGTTAAGATAAACGAAAAGGCAGAGAAGACGGTAAGGGCAGGTCATCCTTGGGTATACGAGGACGACGTGACCGAAGTAAACGGCATCCTTTGCGACGGTTCTTTGGCGGACGTGTTAAGCCCCAAGGGAAAATATTTGGGCACGGGCTTTTACAACTCCGCATCTAAAATACGCATACGCATAGTATCCCAAAACACAAACGACCGCTTTGACGAAAGCTTTTGGCGCAGGCGCATAAGCTATGCCCTTGATTATCGCAAGACGGTTATGGGCGACGATTTCGGTTGCAGCCGCCTTGTATTCGGCGAGGCGGACGGTCTGCCCGGACTTACCGTAGACCTGTTTGACAGCGTTATTGTAAGCCAGGTAGCCTGCCTTGGCACGGAGAAGGTCAAGGACATCATATACGACGCCTTATGGGAGGAGCTTAGCGCACGGGGCATTACTCCCACCGCCATATATGAACGCAACGAGCTTGCTCTTAGAGACAAAGAAGGCTTGGAGCGGTACAAGGGATTTTACCGAGGAGAGGGCGACGGATTTGCCGATATTACCGAAAACGGTATAAAATACAGAGTAGACTATATAGAAGGGCAAAAGACGGGCTACTTTTTAGACCAAAAATACAACCGTGCCGCCATAAGCAAAATCGCCAAGGACAAAACCGTGCTTGACTGCTTTACCCACACGGGTGCCTTTGCCCTTAACGCCGCCATGGGCGGTGCAAAACGGGTAACGGCGGTTGACGTTTCTGCCGACGCACTTGCCACTGCCGCAACCAACGCCGCCCTTAACGGACTTGAGGACAGGATAGACTTTTTAAAGGCAGACGTATTTGAGCTGTTTACGGAATGGGAAGCCAAGGGCAAGGGTGACTTTGACTTTATAATACTTGACCCGCCCGCATTTACCAAAAGCAGTGCTACTGTCGGCAAAGCCATAGGCGGATACAGGGAGATAAACCGCAAGGCGATGAAGCTGCTGCCCCGCGGCGGTTATCTGGCGACCTGCTCTTGCTCGCACTTTATGACGGACAGCCTGTTTTGCAAAATGCTGAAGAGTGCGGCAGAGGAAGCCCATGTCACCCTTAAGCAGATAGAGCGCCGTACCCAATCTCCCGACCACCCCATAATGTGGAACGTACCCGAAACGGACTACTTAAAGTTTTATATTTTCCAAATCGTGTAAATTTCTTACATATTAAAATGTTAAAATCACTGCAAAAAAAGTAATTAATTGTTCATAATAAAATTATTGACATTTTACCACAACAATGTTAACATATAAATGAACGAAGTTGGCTGACGATATTTTTTGTTGTTACAGCTTGATTATTCTTTAACGGAGGCAAAAAAATGGACCTTTTAACAATGGCAATTAAAAATGAAATCCGCACACAGTACAAGAGCGTAAGAAAATTTTCTATAGCAGTGGGTATTCCTCAGTCTACTATAGTTAGCGCTTTGCACAACGGCATCGGCGGTACTTCCTATTCTACCGTACTTAAGATCTGCCGTAAGCTTAACCTTAATATGTATGATTTCTCTCCTCTGTTCAATACCAATTATCACGGTATGAGCATTATGGCGGCTTACAGTCAGCTTGACGAGAAGGGTCGTTACATCATAGACGCTTTGTTTGACCTTGAGCTTAAGCGTTGCAAGGGCGTTGACTACACGGCGGAGATAAAAGAAACCATCGCCGAAGCAGAAAAGGCAGCTGAATAGTTTTTTTAAAAGTCAAAAAGCAGTTTGGAACAAATCCAAACTGCTTTTTTGTCGTATGAGCAATGGGGGTATATCTTCTGTATTTTTTGCGGACAGGTGCCGCAAAAAATATACCTTAGTTTCCGCAAGTGCCGATGCTAATCGGCGCGCAGGCGCGAGCGCACGGAAATGGTGCTTTATTTTTTCGGGGTCCCCGTTGCGAACGAACGTGAGCAATGGGGGTATATCTTCCGTATTTTTTGCGGACAGGTGCCGCAAAAAATATACCTTAGTTTCCGCAAGTGCCGATGCTAATCGGCGCGCAGGCGCGAGCGCACGGAAATGGTGCTTT
>SVRF01000053.1 GCA_015064945.1 Oscillospiraceae bacterium
GCAGACGAGGATGAGGTAAACAAAACAGCGGCAGAGTTTTCGGCAGAGGTTGAAAAAGCCGCAGGAGCACTTGCCGATATCAAGCTTATAAAAATGGGTCCCTATAAAGAAGGGATATATAAAATCGGCGGAAAATACCGCAACAAGATCATTGTTAAATACAGAGATAATAAGGAGTGTCGGGCATTCTTCCGCACTCTTATGGCACAGTTTGCCATACCTCAAAAGGGCAGGGCAGCTGTGGATATAGACATTAATCCCTTTACCGTATAGAGAGGTATTTTGTAATGGCACTTTTGAATATACTTAAAGAGGGGGAAGAAACCCTGCGTAAGGTTTCACGCCCTGTTGAAAAACTAAGCCCCCGCCTTATACAGCTTCTTGACGATATGCAGGAAACTTTAAAGGCTTCCGGCGGTGTAGGCCTTGCCGCACCCCAGGTAGGCATATTGCGCCGTGTTGTGCTTGTTGATAACGGTGAGCAGGTGCTGGAGCTTATCAATCCCGAGATAATAGAAACAAAGGGTACACAGGAAGAGTGCGAGGGTTGCCTTTCCGTTCCCGGTAAGTGGGGCATAACCAGACGCCCCGCATACGTTAAGGTAAGGGCAATGAACCGTAAGGGCAAGTATTACGAGGCGGACGGTACCGATCTGGTTGCCCGTTGCTTCTGTCACGAGCTGGACCATCTGGACGGTATTTTGTTTACGGATAACGCCTTGCGTATGCTTACGGAGGAAGAAATTGAAAATATGTAACATTGTGTTTATGGGCACACCCGATTTTGCGGTAGAAGCCCTTAAACGTATATACGAGGACGGACACAATATAAGCCTTGTTATAACTCAGCCCGATAAACAGCGGGGCAGAGGTATGGCTTTTACGCCCTCCCCCGTTAAGGCCTATGCTTTGGAAAAGGGGCTTAGAGTATATCAGCCCCAAAGCCTTAAAGATGAAGAAGCACAAAGTATAATTAAAGCCGAAAATGCAGATTATATAGTTGTTGCGGCATACGGTAAAATATTACCAAAGGCTGTGCTTGAAGCGGCAAAAGGCGGTTGCGTTAACATCCACGCCTCTCTTTTGCCCAGACACAGAGGTGCCGCCCCCATAAACCGTGCGGTTATGGAGGGTGATACGGTAGGCGGAGTTACCCTTATGCAAATGGCGGAAGGGCTTGATACGGGCGATATGCTTCTTGTCAAGGAAACGCCCATAAGCGACACTATGACAGCAGGTGAATATCACGACTGCTTAGCACAGCTCGGCGCCGATGCTATAAGCGAGTTTTTGGCGGGCGACGTTTTTGTTCCCGTCCCTCAGAACGATGCGTTTGCCACCTATGCGGCAAAAATAGAAAAAAGCGAAGCAGAAGTTGACTTCGGACAGGATAACACGGCGGTTTATAACAAAATCCGCGGGCTTTCTCCCTATCCCTGCGCTTTCGCCTTTATCGGCGGCAAGCGTTATAAGCTTATAAGCGCTGAAAAAGGAGAGGGAAGCGGCACGGCAGGTACTGTGCTTTCCGCCAAGTCCGAAGGTATAGAGATCGCCTGCGGAAAAGGAAGCGTTGTTATTACCGCGCTTCAGCCCGAGGGTAAGCGTGCAATGACCGTTGCACAGTTTTTGGCAGGCAACAAGCTTTAACTTATCAAGGAGCTGATAAAGATGATAGGATATTACGGTTATTACGGCTATGCGTATGTGGATTGGAGCTACATTGCGCTGATTATAGCAATGTTTGTTTCCCTCATAATAAGCGCAAGGGTAAAAACTACATTTAACAAGTACGCAAAGCAGGCTTCCAAGCAGGGACTTACGGCAGAGCGTGCGGTACAGCATATGCTGCAATCCAACGGCGTTTACGACGTGGGTATAACAAGAACAAGCGGCAGTCTTACCGACCACTACAACCCCAAGACCAACACGGTCGCCCTTTCCGAAAGTGTGTACGGCAAGACCTCTGTTGCGGCTATCGGTGTAGCTTGCCACGAGGCAGGTCACGCCATACAGTATGCCGAGGCGTACGGCCCCGCAAAACTGCGTATGGCTCTTGTTCCCGTTACCAACCTTGGTTCTCGCCTTTCTATGCCCCTTTTGCTTTTGGGCTTGGTTTTAGGGCTTATGGAGCTTGTGTGGATAGGCATAGGGTTGTTCTCCCTTTCCACACTGTTTCAGCTTGTGACCTTACCTGTAGAGTTTGACGCAAGCCGCCGTGCACTTAGGGCGATGGAAAACTGCGGCATACTTGCAGATAGCGAAATAAGCGGTGCTAAAAAGGTACTCAGTGCGGCGGCTATGACCTATGTTGCCGCCCTTGCCAGCAGTGCTCTTATGTTGCTTAGATATATCTCAATAGCAAAAAGGCGTGACTGACCGTGGGTGATAAAGCAAGGCAATTTGCCGTGTGCGTCCTTCGCCGTGTGTGGGAACAAGGCGCATTCTCCAATATAGAAATATCAACCGCACTTAAAAAATTTGAACTTAAGGGTATAGATAAATCCTTCGGTGTTGCTCTTGTAAACGGCGGTGCCGAGCGTGTCGTTACCCTTGACTATATGATAGAAAAAGCATCGGGCAGAAAGACCGAGGATATAGAAGCAGAACTGCTTGCGGTACTGCGCCTTGGTTTTTTACAGTTGTTTTATATGAAGGTGCCCGATATGGCGGCTTGCAGTGAAAGCGTAGCCCTTGTCAGCGGCAAAAAGCGCAAAGGCTTTGTAAACGCCGTTATGCGCTCCGCCTGCCGTAACAGGGCAGAGCTGTTGGCGGCGGTGGAGGAAAGCGAGGACAGCGTAAAATACTCCCTTTCCCCCGAGATTTGCCAACTTATCGCAAGCCAATATCCTAAGGAAAAAGACAAAATTATGGGGGCGTTTTTTAACCCAAACCCGTTGATTTTGCGGACAAACACTTTAAGAATTACTCCCCAAGCCTTGCGGGCTGAACTTGAGGTTAAGGGTGCCGAGGCAAGCTGTGACGGCAATGCGGTTATTGTTACCGCAGGGGCAGAGAAGGGACTTGCCGCAGTTGCGGAAGGGCTTTGCTTTGTGCAGGGCTTGTCCTCTCAACGGGCGGTTTCCGCTCTTAGCGCTAAGGCAGGGGACAGCATTATTGACGTTTGCGCCTGCCCCGGCGGTAAAACTCTCGGTGCGGCACTGGATATGGAAAACCGAGGAAGCGTGCTTTCAATGGATATCCACGCCAATAAGCTAAGTCTTATCGAAAAGACTGCCTCTACCCTTGGCGTTAGTATTGTGAGCACAAAAAAGCAGGACGGCAGAGCAGAAAATACAGAGCTTTTGGAAAGCGCTGACCGCATAATATGTGACGTGCCTTGTTCCGGCATAGGTGCAATAAAAGGCAGACCTGAGATAAGGTATAAGGATTTAGAAGGGCTGGACAGGCTTATAGAGACCCAAAAAGCCATTCTCAAAAATGCATTTTCTTATCTCAAGCATGGTGGCAGACTTGTGTATTCCACCTGTACCATAAACAAAGACGAAAACGAGGGGGTCGTGCATCCCTTTGTCAGCACATCGGGTGCGGTGTTAATCGAAGAACATACCGTGTTGCCTTATGAAGAAAATCACGATGGTTTTTATATAGCTGTTTTGGAGAAAAAGTAATGACCGATATAAAAAGTATGTTACCCGATGAGCTTGCGGAGTATATGGCAAGCCTCGGTCAGCCGAAATACAGGGCAAACCAAATATTCCGTTGGCTGCACACTGTCGGCGTGGGCTTTGACGGTATGACGGATGTTTCAAAGTCCTTAAGAGACACACTTAGGGAAAATTGTCTGATACCCGATGTTAGCATTGCCGCAAAGCAGGTTTCTGCCATTGACGGTACGGTAAAATATTTGTTCAGACTGTATGACGGAGAATACATAGAAAGCGTATTTATGCGCTATCATCACGGCAACACCTTGTGCATATCAACGCAGGCAGGGTGCCGTATGGGCTGTAAATTCTGCGCCTCTACCTTAAAGGGCTTAAAGCGTAATCTGCTTGCGGCGGAGATGATATCTCAGATACAAGCAGCAGAAAAGGACACGGGTGAGCGTGTGTCCGGTGTGGTGCTTATGGGTATGGGCGAGCCTCTTGATAACTATGATAACGTGCTTAAATTTTTAAAACTTGTAAACCACCCCAAAGGGCTTAATATAGGGCACAGACATATATCCCTGTCCACCTGCGGTCTGGTTAACAATATAAGACGCTTGGCAGAAGAAAAACTGCAAATAACCCTTTCCGTGTCTTTACACGCTCCTAATGACGAGTTAAGGCAAAGCATTATGCCTATAGCCAACAAATACTCGGTGGACGAGCTTTTGCAGGCGTGCAGAGATTACGAAAAGATAACGGGCAGGCGTACAAGCTTTGAGTATGCTCTTATATCGGGAGTTACGGATACTCCCGCTTTGGCGGAGGAGCTTGGCAAAAAGCTAAAGGGCAGCCTGTGTCACGTTAACCTTATACCCGTTAACGAGATAAAGGAGCGTAGCTTTAAAACCGCATCACGTGCGGCAGCATCGGCCTTTGTAAAAATTTTGGAAGGCTACGGCATCACCGCAACGGTGCGTCGCAAGCTTGGCAGTGATATCTCAGCCGCTTGCGGACAGCTTAGGGACGAGCATGAAAGCTTGGTCAATTGACAGAAATAAGGTGAGCAAAAAATGTACAGTTACGGAAAAAGCGACGTTGGCAAGGTTCGCAAATGCAACGAGGACAGCTTTAAGATTACCGAGTCGGAGGAGTGGGTTTCCGCCCTTGTCTGTGACGGTATGGGCGGTGTTCACGGCGGCGACATAGCCAGCGAGCTTGCGGTGTGCGTATATACCGACACGCTGTTTAAAGAAATAGGCAAAAGCGGTGAGGCACTTTCGGGTCAGATAATAAAAAGCGCAATGCTTACCGCCGTTGCCGAGGCGAACACAGCAGTATTGAAGCGTGCCTCAAGCGACAGAGGGCTTGAGGGTATGGGCACCACCATTGTTGCGGCGTTTGTGTGGCGTGACAAGGCTTTTGTAATAAACGTGGGTGACAGCAGACTTTACCGTATGTACAAGGGCAAGCTGGAACAGGTTACAAAGGACCACTCCTTCGTGCAGTATTTGCTGGATAACGGCAAAATAACCGAGGAAGAGGCTAAGAACCATCCCAACCGCAACGTAATTACAAGGGCGCTTGGAATTGATAAGGACGTTACGGCGGATTTCTTTATGGTAGAGGATTTCAGCAGTTTGCTACTTTGCAGTGACGGACTTATAAACTATGTACCTCTTGACGAGATAAGTAAAACGATAAACACGGTAATAGGTGTAAAAAGCAAGGTGAAGTCTCTTGTAAACGCCGCAAAAGATGGCGGCGGCGGAGATAATATCACCGTGGTTCTTCTGATGAAGGAGGGCAAATAGTGGCTAAAAATTATGCAGATTATATAGGCAAGGTTCTTGACCGCCGCTACAAGATTTTAAAACTGGTGGGCGAGGGCGGTATGGCGTTCGTTTTCAAGGCAGAGGATCTTATAATGAACCGCCTTGTTGCCATAAAGATATTAAACAGCGAATTCAATTCGGACGACGCAATGGTACAGCGCTTTATTAACGAGTCAAAGGCTGTTGCCATGCTGTCCCATAAGAATATAGTAAGCATATACGATGTGGCAATATACGACGATATGAAGTATATTGTTATGGAGTATTTGGATGGCATTACTCTTAAGGAATATATCGATAAAAAGGGTCTGCTGTTTTGGAAGGAAGGCTGTTTTTATGCCATCCAAATCCTTAAGGCGCTGGAACACGCCCACAGTAAGGGCGTTATCCATAGGGATATAAAGCCTCAAAATATTATCCTTAACAAGGACGGCGACATTAAGGTAACCGACTTCGGTATCGCCAAGCTTCCCAACGCCTCTTCCCTTACCGTGGCGGAAAAGGCGATAGGTACCGTGTACTACATCAGCCCCGAGCAGGCAAGCGGTAAGCGTACCGACTACCATGCAGATTTGTATTCCGTCGGTATAATGCTTTATGAGATGTGTACGGGCAGGTTGCCGTTTGTGCACGAAAATGCCATAAACGTGGCAATGATGCAGGTTAACGATCAACCTGTTCCGCCAATAGAGGTGAACAGCGCTATCCCCGAAGGTCTTAACCAGATAATACTGCGCGCCCTTGAAAAGGAGCCTACTGCAAGATTTCCATCGGCTCACGGTATGCTTAAAGCTTTGGAGGTTGTGTATAACAACCCCAATGTGGTTTTTACGTCGGGCAGCATTGAGGCTGCCGTACTGCCCAACACTGTCAATATTGACAGCATAGCCACAGCAAGCATTGATGAAATAATACCCTATACGGGGGTTGATGCCTCGGTTTTCAGCGGCAAAAAAATTAATGAAGAAGTAAAAGAGCCGCCAAAGCGTGATAAAGGTAAGAAACGCAGCAAAAATATAAGGCAAAAACGTAAAAAATCCTTGTTCACCGGTGCAAGCCATACAATGTTCCCTATGGTTTTGGGCGTGGCGCTGGCTTTCCTTTTGGTTGCGGGCGCAATAATGATGTTCCTGTTCGAAAGCTATATTAAGTCAATGTTTGACGGAAGCAACGAGCCTATTATAACTACTATTCCCAATTTGGAAGGTGAGATATACGGCAAAGAGCTTTTGTCGGACCTGAGGGAAGAAAACAAAATTACCGAAATATCCGTTAATTACGTAAAAAGTGAAAGACCTCGTAACGAGATAATAAAGCAAAACCGTTCAGGTACGGTTGTTATCCCCGAGGGGAAGGAATATTACACAAGTCTTGTGCTTACGGTAAGCAAGGGCCCCGAGGAAAATGTTTACGAGGATATGCTGTATTACAGCGAGTCCTACGTAAAGAAATGTTTTGAGGATTGGGGCGTACAACGAAACAAGCTTAAAATTGAGGGTGTGTCGGACAAAACCGAAGGTCTCCCTTCAGATTTAAAGGCGGTAATGCGTTTTGCGTCTACCTCACAGGTTTTGAGGATAGAAATTTTAAAGGACGGTAATTACGTACGCCTTAATCACGGTGACATAATCAAGGAAACCGACAGCTTCCGCATTTACGTTTATTATCCGGAAAACAACGTAAAAATGCCTAACCTGCTTGACCTTACCGAGGAAGAGGCAAGCAAGCTGCTTGACGATATGGGCTTGTCCTTAGGCAATGTGGAAGAGGTAGAGTCCGAGGAAGAGGATGGCATTGTTGTTTGGCAGGAATATGATGAGGACGCCGTTGTTTCCCGTGCAACAAAGGTAGATATCAAAATAAGTAAGCAGTGCAAGTTTATGCCCGACATAATGGGTCTTACCGAAAAAGAGGCAAGGAACGTTCTTGTTATGGAAGCGGATATATTGCATTACCGCTTTGTCTACGATAAAAAGAGCGACGAGCCTTACGGCACGGTGATAGAAGTGTCGCACGAGGTTGGCGACCCTGTTTATTCCGATAACCCCGTTATTATCACCGTTGCCGCAAACGACGGTATGGGACTTGAGGAAAGTGCCGACTCTGCCGACATAAGCAGCGAGGAAGAGGAATAAAATGGAATCGGAACTTGGTGTAATAATCAAGGAGAAAAAAGGACTGTATACCGTTTCTGTGGACGGAGAGGAGCTGTTTTGCAAAGCAGGCAGTCGCATACGCAAGGACGGTATACGCCTTATGGCAGGCGACAGGGTAGAGGTGGAGCGTAACGCAGACGGCAGCGGATTTATACGAGGTGCCGCCCCACGCAAAAACGCCTTGCCGCGTCCCCCTGTTGCCAACATAGATACCCTTGTAATAGTCAGCGCCGTGGCATCGCCTGCGCCGTACCCGTACAATATAGATAAGCTTACGGTTATGGCGGAAAAAGCGGGCGTCAGCGTGGCGGTGGTCATTAATAAATGCGACCTTAAAAGCGCAGACGAGCTTTTGGGTATATACCGTACGGTGGGATACGACTGTTTCCCCGTGTGCGCCGCTACAGGTGCAGGCGTAGAAGCGCTTAGGGATTATCTTAAGGGTAAAATTGCGGTGTTTGCAGGTGCTTCGGGCGTGGGCAAATCCAGCCTGCTTAACGCTCTTTATCCTGCAATGCAGGCAGAAACGGGTGAGCTTAGCAAGAAAATTGCCCGTGGTCGCAACACTACCCGCCATACCGAGTTTTTCCCCGTGGATAAGGATACCTATATTGCAGACACCCCCGGTTTTACAATGCTGGATGAGGATAAGCTTGGTGTGGAAGAGTATGAGGAGCTTTACCTTTGTTTCCCCGAGTTTGATAAGTATATAGGCGACTGTATGTTTCGGGGCTGCACCCATCTTAAAGAGGACGGCTGTGCAATAATAGGGGCGGTAAAAAACGGCGATGTTTCAAGCAGCCGCCACGAAAGCTTTGTTAAGCTGTACGGTGAGCTTAAAAACCGTAAGCGCTATGGCTGATACGTAATTGATACAGAGAGGATTATAATTATGTTTATAGGTGTATATAACCTTGCTAATTTTGTAACGTTGTTGGGTCTGGCATCTGCCATTGTGGCGTGCTTTTCCGCAACAAGCGGACACCTTTTGCTGGCGGTATGTATGTTTCTGCTGTCGGGGCTTTGCGATATGTTTGACGGCCGCATTGCCCGTGGTGCAGGCAGCCGTACAAGAAAGGAAAAGCTTTTCGGCATACAAATAGATACGGTTTGCGATATGGTTTCCTTTGGCATCGCGCCCGTTGTTATCGCTTACGCTTGCGGCTTTAACCATTGGTACGATATGGCTGTATACATAGTGTACGCAAGCTGTGCGGCAATAAGGCTGGCATATTTCAATACACAGGCTATAGAAGAGACCCCCGACCTTAATATGAAAGCGTTTACAGGTGTCCCCGTGCCCTTTTCCTGTATGGTACTGCCTCCGCTTATGATAGCCAAGGCTTTGATAGACAGTGCTATGGCAGTTAACATAATTTTTGCCGCCGTATACTTGGCAGTGGGCATCGCATTTATTTTAAACGTAAAAATTAAAAAGCTTAACATACCCCAAAGTGTGGCTCTTATTGCCTTTGAGCTGTTCTGTGTGGTAACGATGTTTATAGCTTATAAAAAATAATTTGTAAAAAACAAAAAAACTATTGATTTTTGTTTTTCGTTGTGTTATACTGCACTTTGTGAAAAGAATGATTATGTTATAGGAAGCGAGGGAAGTTAAATGAAGGAAGGCATCCATCCTAAGTTGAATAAAGTTACCGTAAGATGTGCTTGCGGTGCGGAAATGCAGACTGTGTCTACCAAGAGTGAGCTTAAGGTTGATATATGCTCCAAGTGCCATCCGTTCTTTACCGGTAAACAGAAGTTTGTTGATTCCGGCGGACGCGTTGACAAGTTTAAGAAGAAGTACAATTTGGACTAATTGGCATGGTATTAAAAGGGCAACGCATTTGCGTTGCCTTTTTTGTTGTCGGGGTCCCCAAGAAGTTGTCAAACTTCTTGGGGTGATTGTAATATGTAAGGAGGGGTTTTATGCTTTTAAAGGACGAAAACAAGGCGCTTGCAGAAAAGTCGGTGCGCGGTGTGTTGGTTTCTGTGTGTACGGGTGACCAGTTTGCTTCCGAGCTTTCTTTGGACGAACTGGAAAATCTGCTTGATACCGCAGGCGGCACCGTGGCGGCAAGGGTGGTTCAAAATCTGGACTCTCCCAACGCAAAAACCTATATCGGTACGGGTAAAGCAAAGGAAATAGCAGATTATATCGCCGCCGATGGGGATATCGATTTGGTGGTCTTTGACAACGAGCTTTCTCCCTCCCAGCTTAACAATCTGGAAGAACTTATCGGTGTAAGGGTCATCGACCGAACGATGCTTATACTTGATATTTTTGCCCTCCACGCCGTAACGGGCGAGGGGAAGATGCAGGTAGAGATTGCCTGCCTGCGCTACACAGCCCCCCGTCTTACGGGTAAGGGGAAGGAGCTGTCCCGTCTTGGCGGCGGTATAGGTACAAGAGGCCCCGGTGAAAGCAAGCTGGAAAGCGACCGCAGACACATTAAGCGCCGTATAGCCGCCTTGGAGGAGGAGCTTAGGGAAATGGAGCGCACCCGTCTTACCAAGCGTGCGGCAAGGGATAAAAAGCCCATAAAAAGCGCTGTTATCGTGGGCTATACCAACAGCGGCAAGTCCACGCTGTTAAACTATTTGACAGATGCAGGCATCTTGGCAGAAAACAAGCTTTTTGCTACCCTTGACCCTACCACCCGTCTGCTTACGACCGAAGGCGGGGAGGAGCTTTTGCTTACCGATACGGTAGGCTTTATAGACGGCTTGCCCCATCATTTGATAAAAGCTTTTAAATCTACTCTTGACGAGCTTAAATTCGCAGATATAATAATAAGTGTAACCGACTCCTCTGAGGAGGACAGTCGCCGTCGCCGTAAAAGCGAGGTTACAAAAAAGCTTATCGACGAGCTGTGCGGTGAGCATAAGCCCATAGTGCAGGTCTTTAACAAAATAGATAAGGTTGCGGATAGAGATTTCATCCCTGCCGATGCTATCGAGATTTCTGCACTTACGGGCAAGGGCGTGGATAAGCTTATATCCACTTTAGAGGATATTGTACGCGGCGGCAGAAAAGCCGTTTGCTTTAAATTCCCTCGCTCTGCAGCGGGTAAGCTGTCATTGCTGTATTCCTTCGGTGAAGTGCTGGAGACTGAGTATAACGACGACGGAAGCATCAGTGTAAAAGCTTACTGTGAAGAAAAAGAGATAGGCAGACTTGCAGATTATATAGTGGAGAACGGTTAAATGAAAAAGCTTTGTGTATTTTTAAGCATTTTGTCGGTTTTGGCGTTTTGTGGTTGCAGTAAAGGCGCAGAGGATAACAGCACAGTTTCGGAAAGCGCGGAAGAGTCTTCAGTGTACGAGCAAAGTGATATAAGCGAAAGCTCCGAGGAAAGCGAAAGCTCCGAGGAAAGCGAAAGCTCTGAGGAAAGCGAAAGCTCCGAGGAAAGCGAAAGCTCTGAGGTAAGCGAAAGCTCTGAGGAAAGCGAAAATACAGTTCTGTCCGAGCCCCCTGCACAGACTCTTCCCGAAAGTGAAAAAGAGCCGGAAACGATACCAAGGCTGTTTCTTGAACCGCAGCCCGAAGGTGAATATCACATCCTTAAAGTAGGGGAGAGTATGCAGCTGTACTCTCAAATAGAAGGCTCTGAATTAGAAGACGCTATGCTTAAATGGACAGTAAGTGACAGCAGCGTTATCAGCTTGGGTGGCAAGAAGGTTACCGCCTTAAGCGAGGGCTATTCTACGGTAACCCTGTCCTACTCCAACGGACTTATGCCTGTTTCCGTTTCTTTTATGGTAGTGGCGGAGGAAAGCGAAATTTCAGAATAAAGGTAGGGTGTTTATAAAGTGAGCGTAAAACACAAGCTGTTTTATAAAACTTTTCGCATACCTGTAATATGGTATTTAAAGCTAAAGTTCGGCTATAAATATAAAAAAGCAAAAGATTTACCGGAAAGCTATATAGTACTTTCCAACCATACTACCGATTTTGACCCGTTGTTTGTTGCCGCAAGCTTTAAAAGTCAAATGTATTTTGTGGCAAGTGAGCATATTACCCGTTGGAAAAAACTGTATTCATTTCTGAAATTCGGCTTTGATCCGATTATAAGATATAAAGCAACTGTTGCAGGCTCTACGGTTATACAGGTGCTAAGGAAAACCAAAAAGGGCAAAAACGTGTGCATTTTTGCGGAGGGCGTCCGTAGTTGGGACGGTGTTACTGCAAAAATATTGCCCTCCACAGGTCAGCTTGTGAAACGGGCGGGTTGTGGGCTTGTTACCTATAAAATAGCGGGCGGCTACCTTGCAAGCCCCGTGTGGGCAACGGGCGGTTGCCGCAAGGGTAAGGTTAACGGACAGATAGTTGCTGTGTATACCAAGGAACAGATAGCCGCAATGACCGATGAAGAGGTAAACGCAGTAATAAACCGTGACCTTTATGAAAATGCAGAACAGCGCCAAAAAACGGAGGGCTCTTTGTATAAAGGAAAGTCCCCCGCCGAAGGTCTTGAAAAACTGCTTTACATTTGCCCCTCCTGCGGCAAATACGACTGCTTGATTTCTAAAAAGGATAAGCTTATATGTAATGCTTGCGGCAAGGAATATGTTTATGAAACAAACGGTGCGCTGTCGGGCAATTCTATTAAAGCCTTAGCAGACAGACAACTTGCGCAGGCAGAAAAGGACGTAAGTGCAGATGTGGTGTATTCCGTGCCCTGTGCAGAGATTTTTTCTGTGGAAAAAAAGCAGTCTCAAAAGATAGGAGAGGGAAGCTTCAACCTTTCTGCTAAGGAGATTAGATGCGGAGATATACGCATACCCACGGATGAAGTAGGTGATATGGCGATACACGGCAAAAACGCCCTTGTTTTCTGCCACGGCAGTGTGTATTATGAGGTCTTGGTGGCCTCTCCTTACTCGGCGTATAAATTTTTGCTGTATTATAACGAATGCAATAAACGGAGGTGAGCTTTATGAATTATTCTGCGGAAAACCAAGCTCTTTGGAACCCCATAATACAGATAGGTATAATAGCTATATTTATCCTGTTTGCAAACATTTTGCGCCGTAAAGTAAAGTTTATCAGGTCAGGATTGATGCCCACGGCGGTTTTGGCAGGCTTTGTATTGCTTGCTCTTCGTTCCACAGGTGTTTTGCCCGTGGATACCGAGTTTTTGGAAATGCTTACTTATCATTGTATAGCCTTGGGCTTTATAGCGATGTCCCTTCGTGTTCCGGTAAAAGAAACGGGCGACAGCGCAATAATCGGTAGTAAAAGCGGTGCGCTTATCGTAAGCACTTATCTTGTGCAGGCGCTTGTGGGACTTACTGTTTCCGTGGGGCTAGCTTACACTTTTATGCCGGATTTATTTAAGGCAAGCGGCATACTTCTTCCCATGGCGTACGGTCAAGGCCCCGGTCAGGCAAATAACGTGGGTACTACCTACGAGGTTAACGGTATGGTGGGTGGCAGAAACTTCGGTCTTTCCTTGGCGGCCGTAGGTTATCTTTGCGCCTGTGTTGTGGGGGTTGTCTATCTTAACTATCTGAACAAAAAGAACAAGGCGAAAAGAGTTTACGATAAAGAAGAGATTTCCGGCTCTGTTACCGTTGATACCTTTCAGGATAAAAACGAAATTCCCATATCTCAATCCGTAGACCGCTTAAGTGTTCAGTTTGCGTTAGTGGCTATGGTATATCTTTTGACCTTCGGCACAACCTACGGACTTACGGAGCTGGTAGGGATGATCTCCGAAGGTGTGGCACAAACGGTTTCCTCCTTGCTTTGGGGCTTTAACTTTATTATCGGCTCGGTAATTGCCGTGGTTTGCCGTGTTATAATGAAAAAACTTACCCACAAAAAGCTTATGAACAGGCAGTACCAAAACAATTACCTGCTTAGCCGCATTTCCGGTCTTGCCTTTGACGTTATGATAGTTGCGGGCATCGCAGGCATTAACATAGAAGCTCTTTCGGGCTACATTCTTC
>SVRF01000006.1 GCA_015064945.1 Oscillospiraceae bacterium
AAATGGAATGACCTGCATAGATCATCCCATTCTTCTTTGGTTTACTCTGTTTTTACATTCCTTTTCAACGAATTCAAAACACCCACCTTGGATTTTCACCAAGATAGGTGTTTTTCGACAGACTGAAGGGAAGCCGATATGGCTTCCCTTCATTTAACATCATCAATAATGTGATTTTTGCGTTCTGCTGAAGCGTACCGTCTGCGGAATTTTCTGAAAGAGGAAAATTTTAGCAGAGTGGACGAATCAAGGCGAAAGCTGTACAAGTGTACAGCGAGCCGCCGATTCGTTCAAAGCAAAAATCAAAAAGATATGAAAAGGGAAGCCGATATGGCTTCCCTTCATTTAAATCATCAATAATGTGATTTTTGCGTTCTGCTGAAATTTTACCTTTCAGAATTAATAAGCAACGCCCTGAGCCTTCATAGCTTCAGCAACCTTGATAAAGCCTGCGATGTTAGCGCCTGCAACCAAGTTGCCTGCACAGCCGTATTCAACGGATGCTTCGTAAGCTGCCTTATAGATGCCCTTCATAATACCGTGGAGCTTTTCGTCAACCTCTTCAAAGGTCCAGGAGAGACGGATGGAGTTCTGGCTCATTTCCAAGCCGCTGGTAGCTACGCCGCCTGCGTTTGCAGCCTTTGCGGGACCGAAGGGGATGCCTGCGGACTGGAATACTTCAACTGCTTCGGGAGTGCTGGGCATATTAGCGCCTTCTGCAACGTACTTAACTCCGTTTGCAACAAGAGCCTTTGCGCTTTCGCCGTCAAGCTCGTTCTGGGTAGCGCAGGGGAGGGCGATGTCACAGGGAACAGTCCAAATACCCTTGCAGCCTTCAAAGTACTTAGCGCCTTCTACTCTTGCAGCATATTCCTTAATTCTTGCACGTTCAACTTCCTTGATCTGCTTAAGCACGTCAAGGTTGATGCCGTTTTCGTCAACGATATAGCCTGCAGAGTCGCACATAGCTATAACTTTACCGCCAAGCTGTGTAGCCTTCTGGCAAGCGTAGATTGCAACGTTACCGGAGCCGGAGATAACAACCTTCTTACCTTTAAAGGAGTCGCCTGCTGCTTTAAGCATTTCGTCGGTGAAGTAGCAAAGACCGAAGCCGGTAGCTTCTTTTCTTGCAAGAGAGCCGCCGTAAGGAATGCCCTTACCGGTAAGAACGCCCGTAAACTCGTTACGAAGTCTCTTATACTGACCGAACATAAAGCCAATCTCACGTGCGCCTACGCCGATATCGCCTGCGGGAACGTCGGTATCTGCACCGATGTGCTTAGCAAGCTCGGTCATAAGGCTCTGGCAGAAACGCATAATTTCGTTGTCGCTCTTACCCTTGGGGTCAAAATCGGAGCCGCCCTTACCGCCGCCCATGGGAAGGCCGGTAAGAGAGTTCTTAAAGGTCTGTTCAAAGCCAAGGAACTTAATAACGGAAGCGTTAACGGAGGGATGGAATCTTATACCGCCCTTGTAAGGACCGATAGCGGAGTTATACTGAACTCTGTAGCCTCTGTTAACCTGTACGTTGCCGTTGTCATCAACCCAGCTAACACGGAACTGGAGAAATCTTTCAGGCTCTACAAGACGTTCAAGTATGCCTGCCTTAACCAAGTCGGGGCGCTTTTCAATAACGGGCTCCAAAGACTCAAGAACTTCTTTAACAGCCTGAAGGAACTCGTTTTCGCCAACGCTTCTCTTTTCTACGTCGGCATAAACCTTTTGCAAATACTCGTTTTTAAACATTGTTTTCCCTCCTTAATATAATGCGGAAAATTATTGTTATTTATTTGGAACCGTTATAGGTACTCCAATCAATATAAGACTCGGGGTTAACGGGGACGCTGTCCGATAAAACTTCAAAGTGAAGATGAGGGCCCGTAACTCTGCCGGTAGCACCGATAAGGGCAACAGGCTGCCCCTTTAAAACTGCATCGCCCACAGAAACCAAGGATTTACTGCAATGAGCGTAAAGGGTGGAAAGTCCGTCACCGTGGTCTATAACTACCTTAAGTCCGTAGCCGCTGTGGTAACCGGAAAAGACAACTACACCGTCTGCCGCTGCCTTGATCTCATGTCCGTAGCAGTTGCCGACGTGGGCGATAATATCGATACCGTTGTGAAAGCTGCCGCCGAACAAAGAGCGCGGACCGTAGCCGGAAGAAATTCTGCCATCGTAGGGGAATGCAAGCTTTTCATCAGCCGCCATCAGGGAAGCGCCATCTGTAGTACCTTCCCAAATAACAGCGCTTTCGGGCTGTACCGTAACAACCGAGCTTTCCAAAACCTTTTCTGTAAGCACGCCGTTAACGTATGTAACGCTGTATGCATCACGCAATGTACCGTCCTTGCCTTCTGTAACGGTTACGGTTTTCCCTGCTTCAAGGGCGTCAGTCTTAGTTACGTCCGAGCCGTGAGCTATAGGTGTCTCCGTATACTCGGCAATAGTGGTAACAATACCTAACTCCGTATCAACAGAGTTGCCGTATACGTCGCTTATATCAAAACTGTAAACATCGTCTTCATCGCCAAGTAAGGTCTTAAGACCCGTGCTGTCCGTAAAAGCTTCTTCTGCGTAGCCGCCCTTTACAAAGCATACATCGTTCTTAAGGCTGTGTAAGCCCTCGGGCGCACCGTATACATCGACAAGTACTGCAGTGATGTCAGCTATTGCCTCTTGTGCTTCTGCATCATTCTCAAGTGCCGCAACAAAAATGCCGTCAACATAAACACCGTAGCCTGCTTTTTGCTGTGCTTCCGAAGAAAGCTCCTCCGATGAGGTCTGCACTTTAGAACTATCCTCAACTTCCGCATCTTTACCGCAAGCGGAGAGGAGTGTAAGCACGGCAAACAAAGCAAGCACCGCAGCCATTAAGCGCTGTCGATACGCTTTAGTAAATACTTCCAAAATCAAAAAACTCTCCAATTTAATAAAAAGAATGATACAACAAAAAAATGAACATTGTGTTACAAACGGCGTAATTTTTTATGTACATCCGCCATTCTTTTACGTTTTTTAACAGAACAGCGCAGGAAAATTTTAAAAAACTGTTGCAAGACGCAAATAAAAGTATTATAATTATGCTGATATCGGATTAAATGTTTAAGGAGACGATGTTTATGAACATTACAATTACACGTACAACCACTCCCAAGGTTAAGCCCGACCAGAATAAGCTTGGCTTCGGTAAGCACTTCACTGACCATATGTTTCTTATGGATTACAACAAGGAACAGGGCTGGCACGACCCCCGTATAGTTCCTTTTGCTGACATCTCCCTCTCTCCCGCTTGCGCTGTTTTCCATTATGCGCAGGAAATGTTCGAGGGTATGAAGGCTTATAAATCTCCCGACGGCAGAAACCTTCTTTTCCGCCCTATGAAGAATATAGAGCGTATGAACAACACCAACGAAAGACTTTGCATACCTCAGGTTGATCCCGAGTTTACTCTTAAGGCTATCAAAGAGCTTATAAAGGTTGACGAGGATTGGATACCTGTGGATGACGGCAAGTCCCTTTACATACGCCCCTTTATTATAGCAACCGATCCCTTCCTCGGCGTTCACCCCTCCGCAAGCTATTTGTTCTGCATTATACTTTCACCCGTTGGTGCATACTATGCAGAAGGTATCAATCCTGTTAAAATATATGTGGAAGATGAATACGTTCGCGCAGTTAAAGGCGGTACCGGCTTTGCTAAGACCGGCGGTAACTATGCCGCTTCTCTCCGTGCACAGGAAAAGGCAGAAAAGCTTGGTTACACTCAGGTTTTGTGGCTTGACGGTATCCATCATGAATACATTGACGAAGTTGGCGCAATGAACGTGTTCTTCCTTATCGACGGTGAGCTTATCACTCCTCAGCTTGAGGGCAACATACTCCCCGGCGTTACCAGAGATTCCGTTATAAACCTTGCACGTTCCATGGGTGTTAAGGTTAGCGAAAGACGTCTTTCTATAAAGGAAGTTGTTGCGGCGGCAGAAGCAGGCAAGCTGGAAGAAGCTTTCGGCAGCGGTACTGCAGCAGTTATCTCTCCTATGGGTGAGCTTAATGTTGAAGGCAAGAAGATCATAATTAATGAAGGCAAAATCGGCGCACTCTCCCAGAAGCTTTATGACACCCTTACGGGCATTCAGTGGGGCAAGATTAAGGACGAATTCGGCTGGAGCGTAGAAATAGATTAGGGATGTAAAAATCCGTCGGACCGCAAAAAACAGTAATACATAGACATTTAAGGTAGAAACAGGGGACCAACCCCTGTTTCTTTTGCTTTTTTATGTTTTTTGCTATGAACAAACAGAAACTCTCGCAGTACAAAGTACAGCTTCGGTTCTGTTTGTCCATTCCACCATGATTTTTCCTATCCCTAAAATGCGTAGAAATAGATTAGGGATGTAAAAATCCGGCGGACTGCAAAAAACGGTAATATATTAAATAATATGAAGGTAGAAACAGGGGGTGCCCCCTGTTTCTTTCCATTTTGAATTGCAGATTTTAAATAGTCCTATTCGTGCTGTAAATATGTGTATGTTTTTGAAAAATAAAGAAAAAAGCTATTGACAGGGCGACTTTTTTGTGTTACACTTGTCAGTGCCGCATGTAGTGGGCTTTTTAAGTGTGCCGTTTTTCGGTGCCGCCCTCGGACAGCGAGACATAAAAGAAAGGTAGGTGCTTTTCGTGTTTGCAATTATCGAAACAGGCGGGAAGCAGTACAAAGTCAGCGAAGGCGACATCATTTTTGTTGAAAAGCTTGACATTGAAGAAGGCGCAACCTATACCTTCGACAAGGTACTTGCATTTTCCGGCGCAGACGGTTTTGTTGTAGGTACTCCTACAGTAGACTGCAAGGTTACTGCCAATGTTGTTAAGAACGGCAAGGGTAAGAAACTTCATATCATGCGCTACAAGTCCAAGAAGAACGAAAAGAAGCGTATGGGTCACAGACAGCCTTATACAAAGCTTCAGATAGTTTCCATAGCATAGTTTATGGTAACGGCGTCATTCTACGGACGAGGTGCGGCATACACCGGCTTTAAGGTACAGGGGCACGCAGGTTTTGCGCCTGCAGGTCAGGATATAGTCTGTGCCGCTGTCAGCGCTATGACAATGCTGACGGTTAATTTAATCGAAGATGCTTTCGGTATAAAGTCTGACCTTAGGGTTGACGACGGTAAGGGTGTTATAGCTCTTTCTCTTGAAGAAGAAAACCCCACCGCAAGCAAGATAATTGGTGCCTTTAAGCAGGAGCTTGTGGCACTGTCGGTAGAGTATCCGCAGAATATTCTTGTAAAGGAGTAGTTGAAATGCTTAGAATTTCCATACAGTTTTTTGCACATAAAAAGGGCGTTGGTTCCACTAAGAACGGCAGAGATTCCGAGTCTAAGCGTCTTGGCGCTAAGAGAGCAGACGGTCAGTTCGTTCTCGCAGGCAACATTCTTGTTCGTCAGCGCGGCACCAAAATTCACCCCGGCACAAACGTAGGCATTGGTAAGGACGATACACTTTTCGCTCTCACTGATGGCGTTGTTAAGTTTGAGCCTATGCAGAACGGCAGAAAAAAGGTTAGCATTTACGCTGAAGCTGCCGCAAAATAGCAACTTAAATAGTAAAAGGAGTTTATCGGGCTTGTTAGACATACCCCGACTAAGCTCCTTTTGTTTTTTTGTCGGCATATATTACCCAAAGCTTGGAGGTTTTGCCCTATGATAGATAAAGTCGCAATAACAATAAAGGCGGGCAAGGGAGGCGACGGTGCCGTATCTTTCCGCCGAGAAAAATACGTCGCCAAAGGTGGTCCCGACGGCGGTGACGGCGGTAAAGGCGGCAACGTGGTGTTTGTGGTTGACGAAGGAACCAACACGCTGCTTGACTATAAAAACCGCCGCAAATTTAAAGCTCAGGACGGCGACAACGGCCAAGGCAGGAAGTTTGCAGGTAAAAGCGGGTCGGATTTGCACCTGCCCGTACCCAGAGGCACCGTAATAAAGGATACAAATACGGGCAAGGTCATACACGATATGTCCGACGGTCAGCCCTATATCGCCGCAAAGGGCGGCAGAGGGGGCTGGGGCAACACCCATTTTGCTACTGCTACCAGACAGGCACCCCGTTTCGCAAAGAACGGCTACGAGGGCGAGTATAAGGAGCTGACTCTTGAGCTTAAGATGCTTGCAGACGTAGGCTTGGCAGGTTTCCCAAATGTGGGCAAATCCACCTTGCTTTCCAAGATATCCGCCGCCAACCCCAAGGTTGCAAACTATCACTTTACGACCCTTGCACCTAATTTGGGCGTTGTTCGTATTTATGAGAAGGATTTTGTTGTTGCGGATATCCCCGGCCTTATCGAGGGTGCATCCGAGGGGCTTGGACTTGGTCACGATTTCCTAAGACATATCGACCGTTGCAGGCTTATACTGCATATATTTGACCTTTCTGCCTCTGAAAGAGAGGATCCCCTTGAGGACATCAAAAAGATAAATGCAGAGCTTAAAAAATACAGCCCTGACCTTGCCGCACGTCCCCAAATACTTGTGGGCAATAAGATTGATACGGGCTACGATAAGGAAACCCTTACAAGAATTAAGCGCTACGCAAGCCGTAAAGGGCAAAAGCTGTTCCTTATGTCGGGTCTTACAGGGCAGGGGATAGACGAGCTTATGCGTTATGTATCCGAACTGCTTGAAACTTTGCCGCCTCTTACCACTTACGAGAGTGAAATAACCGAAGAGATAGAAATAGATTACACCGACCGCAGTGTTGATATTAAGGTTGAAGACGGGGTCTACCACGTTGAAGGTGAGTGGATCAAGCGTGTTTGCGGCGGCGTAAACTTTGACGACAGAGAGTCTCTTATGTTCTTCCAGCGTGTGCTTAAAAACAGCGGCGTTATCGATGCTCTTGAAAAAGCGGGCATACAGGACGGGGACACAGTTGAGATATACGGCATAGAGTTTGACTTTGTAATTTAAGGAGAAAATAAGTATGAATTTGATAGATAAAGGATATTATTACGGCGGTAAGATATACGCCACTAAGGAAGAGGTGCTTGCCGCAACGGGTATGTCTGCGGAAAACGCAGATAAGAATACCCTTTCCTACCGAATCCTCAGCGACCACAATAAAGGAACCGAGGATAAGCTTAGAATAAGCTTTGACGCTATGGCGTCCCACGATATAACCTATGTCGGTATAATCCAGACCGCAAGGGCAGGCGGCCTTGAAAAATTCCCCGTACCCTACGTGCTTACCAACTGTCACAACAGCCTTTGTGCCGTTGGCGGCACCATTAACGAGGATGACCACGTTTTCGGCCTCAGTGCGGCTAAAAAGTACGGCGGTATTTTTGTACCTGCCCATATCGCTGTAATACATCAGTATATGCGTGAGTGTTTTGCCGCTCCCGGTAAGATGATTTTAGGCTCCGACAGCCATACCCGTTACGGTGCCCTTGGCTGTATGGCGATAGGTGAAGGCGGCCCCGAGCTTGTTAAACAGCTCCTTTGCCGCACTTACGATATCGACCGCCCCGATAAGGTTGCGGTTGTGCTTTCGGGCAGTCCCCGTCACGGCGTAGGCCCTCAGGACGTGGCACTTGCCATAATCGGCAAGGTATTTAAAAACGGATTTGTTAAGAACAAGGTTATAGAATTTGTGGGCGAGGGTATTTCTTCCCTCAGCGTTGACTACCGTAACGGTATCGACGTTATGACCACCGAAACCACCTGCCTTTCCACCGTTTGGGAAACCGACGACAAGGTTAAGGCATACCTTGCAAAGCACGGCAGGGCAGATGAATATAAAGAGCTTAAGATAGAAAAGCCCGCATACTATGACGGTATTATAGACCTTGACCTTTCTACTGTAGAGCCTATGATAGCCCTGCCATTCCATCCCGCTAACGTATACAGCATTAAGGAGCTTAACGCTAACCCTGCAGACATACTCAGGGAAAGCGAAAAGAGTGCCGAGGAGCTGTTCGGCGGCAGAGTTAAATTCTGTCTTACCGACAAGCTTGTAAACGGCAAGCTTAACGTACAGCAGGGCGTTATCGCAGGTTGTGCAGGCGGTATATACGAAAACATCTGGGCGGCTTCCCAAATCCTTAAGGGCGCAAACACCGGCAACGGTGCGTTCTCCCTTTCCGTTTACCCTGCAAGCCAGCCCGTATACTTTGAGATGATGCGTTCCGGTGCTCTTAAGACCTTGGCAGAGTGCGGTGCAGTTATAAAGACCGCCTTCTGCGGTCCTTGCTTCGGCGCTGGCGACGTACCTGCAAACGGTGCGCTCAGTATCCGTCACAGCACCCGTAACTTCCCCAACCGTGAGGGCAGCAAGCCCGGCGAAGGTCAAATCTCTTCCGTTGCACTTATGGATGCACGCTCCATTGCGGCAAGTGCGAAGATGGGCGGTGTGCTTACTGCGGCAACAGACGTTGATTATGATGATAATGTTCCCGAATATAACTATGACGACTCTGCTTACACAAGCCGTGTTTACGCAGGCTTTGGCAAGGCAGACAGCGCAAGCGACTTGATTTACGGTCCCAATATTGCGGACTGGCCCAAGATAGAAGCTCTTCCCGAGGATATGCTTTACAAGGTAGCGGCGTATATTACCGATCCTGTTACCACCACCGATGAGCTTATCCCCTCGGGTGAGACCTCCTCTTACCGCTCTAACCCCGAAAGACTTTCTCAGTTTGCCCTTTCCAGAAAAGTGCCTGAGTACGTGGGAAGAGCAAAGGAGATCCGTGCCGCAGAAAAAGCAAGACTTGCAGGCGACGACCCTGTTAAGACAATGGAAGAGCTTGCTGCGGTATATGCGGCGGCAGAAAAAGCAGGTCTCGGTCTGGATAAAGCTACTACAGGTATAGCAAGCCTTGTATACGCCAACAAGCCGGGCGACGGCTCTGCAAGAGAGCAGGCAGCTTCCTGCCAGCGTGTTCTCGGCGGCGGTGCAAACATAGCGGTTGAATACGCTACAAAGCGTTACAGAAGTAACCTTATCAACTGGGGTATGGTTCCCTTTACTACCGAGCTTGCAGGCGATTTTGCTTGCGGTGATTACATTTTGGTTAAGGGTATCCGCTCCGCTATCGATGCAGAGGATAAGGAGATAAAGGCTTATGTAATAAAGGGTGACTCCGTTAAAGAAACCACCCTTAAGTTGCCTGCCCTTACCCTTGACGAAAAGCGTATAATACTTGAAGGCTGTCTTATAAACTATTACCGCAAGTATTAAGCAAAATAGCTTTCCACCAGCTTATCACATTCGGCAGGGGAGTATCGCCAATAATCGATATGCCCCTGCTTGAGGAAGTAATTGATGGGCAGCGGTTGACCCTCCGATGGGTAGGTGTCTATTATAACCAGCTTTACCTTCATCTTGTCCTTGATAATGCTTTTTATATAAACGGCGGCGCTTTTACCCACCTCCGCTCCCTCGCGGTATTCGGCAAGGCCTGCCAGGTTGGGCGTAAGCTCTACAAATACGCCGTAGCTTTCTATACTGCGTATGATACCTGCGGCAGTCTGCCCCGGGCAATAAAGCTGTGCGTTTTCCTGCCAAGTGCCAAGCAGTTCACGGTGGGAAAGGCTTATTCTGCCACTGTCGCTGTCCACGGCTTTGACCACTACACGTATATCCTGTCCCGTGTACATCCTGTCCTTGGGATGGGCAATGCGTGATACGGAGAGGGTATCGATGGGCAGTAACGACACAATACCGCAGCTTACGTCGGCAAAAGCACCAAAGGACTCTAAATGTGTGACTCTTGCAGGTATAATGTCCCCCGGTAAAAGTTTGTCAATATAGGCAAGAGTTGCCTCCAATTGTGCTAAGCGACGGGAAAGTATAAGTCGCACCTCATCCCCGTCCCGTCGCAGTTCAATAATCTTAAAGCAAACAGGCTTGCCTACACGGCTGATTATAGCAATATCCTTGGGACGCTCACCTTCACGCAGATATACACACTCACTGTGGGGGATAATACCCGTATATCTGCCCAAACGCACGTGCAGGTTTCGTTCGCTGTCGCAAAGGGTGCAAACCCCCTCGATAATAGTACCGTCAATAAAAGCTCTTTCCAAGCTTTCCACCGAAGCGGTGGCGGCTTTGTTGGCTGTGCTGTTTATAAGCCGTCCCTCGGGCAGGTATAAATTTTGTTTCATAACTTAGGCTTTCCTTTCCTTTTTTGTTTCATTTTTATGTGCAAATATTCAGTGGTAGAACTTAATAATATTGATAGGAGAAAAATATGCTAAACAAACTTGCGGAGATAGAAAAGAAATTCGAAGGCTTGGAAGAAAGCCTTTCCGACCCCGCTGTTGTCAGCAATATTGACAATTACACCGCCATAATGAAGGAGTATAAATCTCTTGAAGAGGTGGTAACCAAATACCGTGAGTATAAGGCGGCACAAACCGCTTTTGAGGAAGCTGAGGAGATGATGTCCGACAGCGACCCCGAAATGAAAGAGCTTGCGCAGGAAGAATATGCCGTAAATAAAGAGGCTATGGAGCGTATAACAGAAGAACTGCGTATCCTTCTTCTCCCCAAAGACCCCAACGACGACAAGAATGTTATTATCGAAATTCGCTCCGGTGCAGGCGGCGAGGAAGCTGCGCTCTTTGCAGGCGTGCTTTATCGTATGTATACTATGTATGCGGAAGCTTCCGGCTTTAAGTGTGAGCTTGTAAACGCTAACGAGACAGAGCTTGGCGGTTTTAAGGAAGTGTCCTTTATGGTGGAAGGTACGGGCGCTTACAGCCGTTTTAAGTTCGAAAGCGGTGTGCACCGTGTGCAACGTGTGCCCGAGACGGAAAGTCAGGGCAGAATCCAGACCTCTACCGCTACCGTTGCAGTACTGCCCGAAATGGAGGATGTGGACTTCCAGCTAAATATGGACGAGCTTGAGATTACCCGTCACCGCAGTGCGGGCGCAGGCGGTCAGCACGTTAATAAGACCGAGTCTGCCATACGTATAATCCATATCCCCACGGGTATAGTTGTTGACTGTCAGGACGAGCGCAGTCAGATAAAGAACAAGGATAAGGCGCTTAAGGTAATGAAGTCCCGTCTTTACGATATGGAGCAGCGCAAGAAGGCGGAAAGCCTTGCAAGCGAGCGTCAGTCCCAAATCGGTACAGGCGACCGCAGTGAACGTATCCGTACCTATAATTATCCTCAGGGACGTGTAACTGACCACAGAATAGGTATGACTCTTTATTCTCTTGAAAACTTCGTTAACGGCAGAATAGATGAAATGGTAGACGCTTTAATAACCGCCGACAGAGCAGAAAAGCTTAAAGCGGGCGAGCAGTAAAGGAGAAGAATAATGGCTGTAAAAAACTTCAACAGTAAGGCAATAGATGACGCTGTTGCCATAGAGCTTGAAAACCGTAGCTTCCCCGGCGCATCCCTTGCCATCGGTGACAGGGACGGTATAATCTACAAAGCCCATTACGGTGCCGCATCCGTGTTCAACGACGATAATCCCTGTTTTGATAAGGAACCTAAGGAGTTTACGGGCGACTATGTACCCGTAACCGAAAACACCCTTTACGATATGGCTTCCTGCACAAAGATTTTGTCCACCACTATGGTTGCATTCCGTATGATAGATATGGGCAAAATTGCACTTTACGACAGTATAAGCCGTTTTATCCCCGTTCCCGAGGATAAAAAGGATATAGAGATTCGTCATTTGTTAACCCACACAAGCGGCATTCGTGCTCATTTCCTGCTGGAAAACGATGGCAGAACACCTGCCGAGGCGGCTCAGATAGTACTTGATACACCTCTTTCTACTCCTACGGGCACTAAGGTGGAGTATACCTGTATGGGTTACATCCTTCTTGGTAAAATATTGGAGAAGGTTGGGGGTAAGCCTCTTGACGTGCTTGCCGACGAGCTTGTGTTTAAGCCTCTGGGTATGACAAACACCTGCTACCGTCCTCTTGATAAAGGATATACTGATATAGCCGTAACCGAATACTGCGAAAGACTTGGTGCTTATAAAAAGGGCATTGTGCATGACGAAAATGCCTGCTTCCTTGAAGGGGTAAGCGCAAATGCAGGTATTTTCTCCAACGTTGAGGACTGCGCAAAGTTTGCGGTAATGCTTGCACGTAACGGTATGACCGATAACGGCGTGTTTATCTCCCCCTCGCTTATGAACCTTGCAAAGACCGACCTTACCACAAACGTACCCGGAGAGGGCAGGGGTCTTGGCTTCGTTGTTAAGCGTACAAATACCCTCAGTGCAATGGGCGACCTTTATCCCGGCGGCTCCTTCGGACACAACGGTTATACAGGTACCTCCATATATGTTCACGGTGGTAATGGGATGTTTGCGATACTTCTTACCAACCGTGTTCACTTTACCCGCAGTTCTGATCGTCTTATGCGTTTCCGCCGTGTTTTCCACAACCTTGCCACGGCAGAATACGAAAAAGCTTTGCTTAAATAAGCTATTGGCATTTACGGCGTGCCTTGGGGATAACCAAGTGCAGCTCGTAAAAATCGCCAAGGTCGTTGTCGGTGCGTTCCACCTCAAAGCCTGCGGCGGCGGCAAGGCCGATGGCTTTTTCAACGCTGTTCATAAAAAATCTTATATCGCTAAGTGCGCTCACCGTCCGTTGGTGGGCGCCTTTTTTTTGAATGTCCGTGTCGTTTTTAAGATATGCTTCAATGCGTTTTTCGCAGGCTTCACTGCTCCAACAATGAGCTTCTGCCGACCTTAACAGCTTAAGCCTTGCAGTTCCGTTTTCTATCCGTAAAAAGTGGCGGCACAACCTTTCGGCATAGCCGCAATCCTTTATTATTCGCCTTTCTTCCTCGCTGAACCGCAAAAGCCTAAGCTTGTTGGCTACGGTGGATTGCCGCATACCCAAAGTCTCTGCAAGCTCTGTCTGGTTAAGTCCGCAAACTATCATAATGTTTTGCATTGCCGCCGCTTGTTCAAAAAAGCTAAGGTCACAACGGAACATATTTTCCGCTAAAGCAATTTTTGCACTGTCTCCTGCATTGGCGTTCATAATTATGCAGGGAAGCTTGTCCAGCCCTGCAAGCTGTGCCGCACGCCAACGGCGCTCTCCCGCAATGATCTCGTATATCGCCTCTGCTTTTACTACCTGACCGTTGATGGAAACCGTAGGCACATCCTCGCGAAGCCGCACGCAAAGGGGCTGAAGTATACCGCTTTGCTTTATGCTGTGGGCAAGGCTTTCTATGTCTTCTTTAGAAAAATGCTTTCTTGGTTGTAAGGGGTTTGGCGCAAGCTTACATACGGGTATGTAACTTAATGACGGTAACAGGGGCTTTTTTATGCCTAATTTTTCTGCTAATTTCAATATACGTACCTCCTTTGTTTTTGCTTTTGACAATATTACCATTTTTTGGCTGTCGAAAAGCCGCAAAGTCTGGCAGGCAAAAAAATAAACGAAGTCGTTTTACGACTTCGTTCAAGCTGATGATAAACTTGTCATCAGCTTGGCAGAGTGCTGAGAAAGAGTGCAGACAAGACGAACCGAGGCGAGAACTGTACCGACGTACTGTGAGCCGAGGTTCGTTTTGAACGAAAAAACACAATGCAATGCAGAAAAGTCAGGGGTGCGCCCTGACTTTTCATCTTTGTGTGTAATTATATTTTTCTTTTTTCGTGGTCTGTGCCTTTGTCAGCGGTCTGAAACGAAGTCGTTTTACGACTTCGTTTATAAACTAACTGTTAAATGTAAAAGCTGAAAACGGACCCTTCGCCGAGTACGCTTTCTGCGCTGACAGTTCCGCCGTGGGTTTCTATTATGGATTTAACCATAGGAAGCCCCAGTCCTATACTGCCGCTGTCACTGCTTCTTGCGCTGTCTGCTCGGAAAAAGCGGTTCCATATACATTTTAAATCTTCCGGTGATATACCAATACCGTCATCAATTACCTTGCATAGTATATGTCCGTCGCCCTTGTCCTCAACGCTTACGCTGACCGTACCGCCCTCTTTTCCGTACTTTACGGCGTTGCTTATAAGGTTAATAAGCACACGCATTATCTGAGTCTGGTCGGCACGCACGAATACAGCCTCTTTGGTTTCCAATGACAGGCTTATATTCTTTTCTTTGGCATAAGCATCGTTTTCCGCAAGTACCATTTCGGCAAGCTCGCAAATATCAAAGCTTTCCTTTTCCAACGCCTCAACCTTGTTATCGGCACGGGCAAGATTAAGCAGTTCCGATAACAGCTTGTTCATCTTTTTGCTTTGGCGGTTAATGCTGTTTAATGCTTCAGTGCGGTCCTCTTTTGTGGCTTTCGGGTCAAGGGCAAATTCGCTTTGAGCCATTATAACCGCTACGGGTGTCCTCAGTTCATGGGAAGCGTCCGCTGTAAACTGCTTTTCCTTCTCAAAATTGCGTTCTATGGTGTCAAGCATACCGTCAAAGGTAGAAGCAAGGGTGCTAAGCTCGTCCTTCCCTTCGCCCATATTAAGTCTTTGAGACAGGTCATTGCTTGCGGCGATGGTAGCCGCCGCCTCGGTAATCTTAGCAACAGGCTTAAAGGTGTGCTTGCTTACAAAATAGCTCAAAACGGCTGCAAGCAGGATAACAAAAGGAATTTGTATCAGGGTCAGCCTGGTAGTGTTATATGCGGCGGTGCGTGTATCGGATGTATCAATAGCACCGCAGACCCAAATTCCCTTTTTGCTTATAATAGGGTCTTCTATAAAACGCACAAAAACATAGTATCCGTTTAGTTCAAAAATCTTGTCTGTTTTCCAAGCGGTATCAAATTTTAACTCGGCAGGTAAAGCACCTTTTGTAAAACATATGTTCTCTGTATTCACCTCGTTTGACAGATCTGCCCATACAAACAGATCTACCCCGCGGTTTTCGTATTTTGCATCGGCGGGTACGGTAAGCGTAAACTTGCGCGGCGCTTTGTCTTTATCTCCTCCGCCATATCCGTTAAAGGCGCCCTGCCCCTCAGGAGGAAGTTCACCTTCAGGCGGCCTTTGTCCCTCGGGCGGCAGCTTTTCTTCTTTGGCGGATACAAATTTAAAACCGCCGTAAAGACTGTTGACCTCTTCTCTTAAGGTGTCTTTTAGCTGATGTACGGAAGAGGTACGTGCAAAGTTTACGGTGATCATCATCATCGCCACCGCAAATGCAGAAAGGATAAGGGTAATATACAGGGTTATCTTAAGTTTTATGCTCAAACGCTTCATTGCTTGCTGTCCTTTATAATATATCCAACGCCCCTAATGGTGTGTATAAGCTTATTGGGATTATCGCCGTCTATCTTTTTTCTTAAATAGCTTATATAAACATCAATAACATTACTGCCGCCTTCGTAGTCAAAGTTCCAAATATGTTCCTCTATTTTTTCTCTGGAAAGCACGTTGCCTTTGTTTTTAACCAAATATTCCAATATTGCAAACTCTTTGGAGGACAAGCTAATGTCTTTGCCGTTACGGGTAACGCTGTGGGTATTAAGGTTTATTTCCAGGTCGCCCGCTGTAATGATATTTGTGGCAACGCCGCCTGTTCTTCTTGTGATGGCACGCAGCCTTGCAACCAGCTCGTCCAAGGAAAAGGGCTTTATCAAATAGTCGTCAGCACCTGAGTTAAGACCTGCCACACGGTCGCTGACAGCATCTTTTGCCGTTAGTAACAAAACAGGAGTGTTTATCTTGCGCTTTCTCATCCATGCAAGAACCTCAAGTCCCGAAGCTTTGGGCATCATAATATCTAAAACCACCGCATCGTACTCTGTAACAGAAAGAAAATCCTTCACTTCTTCGCCGTCATAACAACTGTCAACGGAGAAACTTTCCACAGATAACCTGCGTGTAACAACGGCATTCAAATCCCTTTCGTCGTCCGCAACAAGTATACGCATAAGTCTTTCCCTCCTTGATTTTAATAGAATATATCAGCCCATCATTAAGATAAAATGAAAACCCCTGTGTTTTTATAAAAACGACAGGGGTTTTAATTCAGTTAAAAAACATTTTCTTTGCCCTTACCGCAAGCCCCTTGTCATACATAGCAGTCTCGGCAAAGGCAATAAAGCCGTCCCTGTCGTAAACACGCAAAAGCAACCCTTCGGTGCCAAGCTCTATCTCCTGCTTCTTAATCTTTTTGCAGTAGATTTCACAGCCGTTTTTAAACAGCTTAGAGTAAAACTCAGGCAGCATTATTTTGGGATACTGAGCAAAAACGGTTTCTACGGGAATAAGCAATGCGGCAAGCTCCTCTTCGCTCAACCCTTCCAACTCTTCGGCGGTATAAGCGTTTTCTATGCTGTAGTCGCCCACACGGCGTCTTTCAAGGGAACACATACAAGCGCCGCAGCCAAGCTTATCGCCTATATCCTCGCACAGGGTGCGTATATATGTGCCTTTAGAGCAATTCACGTCTATGTAAAATACGCCGTCATTTTCAAAGGGGACAACGGAATATATATTTATTTTTCTTGCCTTTCTTTCTACCTCTATGCCTTTGCGTGCCAAGTCAACCAGCTTGACGCCGCCAACCTTTAGGGCGGAGTACATGGGGGGCACCTGCATACGCTCGCCCACAAAGCTCTCAGCCGCTTGGCTGAAGGTGTCAAAGTCGGGAAGTTCTCCCTCGTATTCCTTAAGAACCGTGCCGGTAGTGTCGCCGCTGTCGGTACAAAGTCCAAGCTTTACCCCTGCTACATAGCTCTTATCGTGGTCCTGCATATATTCGCAAGCTTTAACGGCACGGCCTATAAGCACGGGTAAAACACCTGTCGCCATAGGGTCAAGAGTGCCCGCGTGACCTACTGTTTTTATGCCGTATATACGCCTGACAATATTAACGATTCTGTGACTGCTAACCCCTGCAGGCTTGTTTACAATAAGAATACCGCTTACGTCCATAAATTATAATCTACCGTCCAAATTTGTAATTAAAGCATTTGCGGCATCTGCAACGTTACCGTTGTACTTGTATCCCGCCGCGTGGGTGTGACCGCCGCCGCCGTAGTTCTTTGCAAGCTCTGCTACGTCAAAATACTCGTTAGAGCGTAGGGAAACCTTTGCGCCGTCACCACGGTTGCGTATAACCGCCGATACTTCAACCCCAAGTATTTGCCTTGGAATTTGGTTGATTACGTCAAAATCGCTGTCTGCCGCACCGATTTCCTCTGCCTGATCTTTGCTTATGGCAACAACCGCAAGCTTGCCGCCGTAATGCAGCTGAAGAGAAGCGTAAGCCGCCTTTTCCAAGGCTATCTGCGTGGGCGTTTTCTGCTCAAACAAGCGTCTGTTTATCTCTGCAAAGTCAATGCCCGTTCTAAGCAGTTCACCTGCGTATTCATAGGTTTCCGGCCTTGTATCGCTGTAACGAAACCCGCCGCTGTCAGAGCATATAGCCGTATATAGCGCTTCGGCAATATCCCTGTCAAGCTTGGCACCAAGGTAGGGCATAAGCTCGTAAATGATCTCCCCGTTGGCAATATAGTCGGGCATAAGCAGTCTGCGCTTGCAGGGCAGGGTACTTATCTTATGGTGGTCTATGGCAAGCTCAAAGCAAACAGAACCGCAGACCTCCTCGAAACCGCCAAGCATAGCGGCAGAAGCTACATCCACCGCAATTGCGGTCTCTATATTTTCGGGCAGTTCTTCCGCAAACACGCCGTCCTTTACCAAAGGTAAAAGCTTCCTCGGCACAGGGTCAGCGCATACGGCAACAGCGTTTTTACCTAAGCCGCGCAGGCAACGCACAAGGGCGGCTGCAGAGCCGACGGTATCCCCATCGGGATTACCGTGGGTAAAAACGACGAAGCCGTCACGCTCCAAAAGGAACGCGGCAGCCTCTTTATAACTAACGTTATTCATCGTCGTCCTCCAAAGGAGTGGTATACTCAATATCTTTAAGGATGCCCGAGATGCGCATAGCTCTCTCTGCGGTATCATCCTTAATAAAGTTAAGCTTGGGTGTTGTTCTGAGGTTAAGTCTGGAAGCCAGTTCGCCCCTTATATATCCGCTTGCGGAAACAAGTCCCTTCGCCAGCTTGGGGTCGCTTTGCCCCAAAACGCTGTAGTAGATCTTGGCAAAGGAAAGGTCCGCAGAAACGTCAACACCCGTAATGCTTATAAAAGCGCCTGAAACACGGGGGTCCTTAACATTACGCAGTATGTCTGTAAGCTCTCTTGCAACGCTTTCGTTAATTCTGTCGATCCTGTGTGCCATTAAGCCTTAACTTCCTCCATAATAAACGCTTCAAGTACGTCGCCAACCTTAATGTCGTTAAACTTTTCAAGGCCTACGCCGCATTCAAAGTTCTGTGCAACCTCTTTAACGTCATCCTTAAAGCGGCGCAGAGAGGAGATCTTATCCTCAAATATAACAACGCTGTCTCTTACAACACGGATAAATGCATTTCTTGTAATCTTACCGTCCTGGACGTAAGAACCTGCAATAGTACCGACATTGGGTACGTGGATGGTCTGTCTAACCTCGGCACGGCCAAGTATAACTTCCTTAAACTTGGGCGCAAGCATACCCTTCATAGCCGCTTCAACTTCCTCAATGCACTCGTAAATAATACGGTATGTGCGGATGTCAACGTTCTTTTCGTCAGCAGAGGAAAGGGCAGACTTATCAGGTCTGATGTTAAATCCGATGATAATGGCATTGGATGCATCTGCAAGCATAACGTCATTATCGCTTATACCGCCAACACCTGTGTGTATAACCTTAACCTTAACCTCTTCATTGGAAAGCTTTTCAAGGCTTGCCTTAACCGCTTCCGCAGAGCCCTGTACGTCAGCCTTAACTATGATGTTAAGCTCCTTAACACCGTCGTTGATCTGGCTGAACAAATCGTCCAGATTAACCTTTGCGGCACGGCTGAACTCGGCGTCCTTCTTTTCCTGCTTACGCTTTTCAACAAGCTCTCTTGCCATTTTTTCGTCCTTAACGGCATAGAAAACATCGCCTGCGTCGGGTACTTCGGAAAGACCTGTTATTTCAACGGGGCAGGAAGGACCTGCTTCCGTAATGCGCTGACCCTTGTCGTTAAGCATAACTCTTACTCTGCCCACGGAGGTGCCCGCAATAACGACGTCACCGTGTTTAAGAGTACCGTTTTGAACAAGCAGTGAAGCAACGGTGCCTCTGCCCTTGTCCAAACGTGCTTCTATAACAACGCCTTTAGCTGCTCTGTTGGGATTAGCCTTAAGGTCCATAACCTCAGCGTTAAGCAAAATCATTTCCAAAAGGTCTTCGATACCTGTGCGCTTAACAGCGGAAACAGGTACACATATAACGTCGCCGCCCCATTCTTCGGGCACAAGCTCATACTGAACAAGCGCGTTCTTAACATTGTCGGGGTTGGCGGTGGGCTTATCCATTTTATTTATTGCAACAACGATGGAAACACCTGCCGCTTTGGCGTGGTTGATAGCCTCAACGGTCTGAGGCATAATGCCGTCATCAGCCGCAACAACAAGTACGGCGATGTCGGTTATATTTGCACCTCTTGCACGCATTGCGGTAAATGCGGCGTGGCCGGGGGTATCAAGGAAGGTAATGTCTTCACCGTTTATGGAAACGCTGTACGCACCGATGTGCTGGGTAATACCGCCGGCCTCACCGGAGGTAACGTTGGTGTTACGTATAGCGTCCAAAAGGGAGGTCTTACCGTGGTCAACGTGACCCATAACAACAACAACCGGCGGTCTGTGAACAAGCTGTTCTTCGGTGTCAACACTTTCGTCAAATAGCTTTTCTTCTATGGTAACAACAACTTCCTTTGTTACTTCAATGCCCATATCGTCACAAAGGAGGAACGCTGTATCAAAGTCAACTGTTTCGTTAACTGTAGCCATAACGCCCATCTTCATAAGACGCTTGATTACTTCCGCAACGGCGGTCTTCATTCTGGAAGCAAGCTCTGATACGGTGATCTCATCGGGCACTTCTATGCAAAGCTTAACGGGCTTGGGCTTAAAGGGGGTCTTCTTAGGCTCATTCTTGTTAAAGCCGTTCTTGCCGTCCTGCTTGCCAAAGTTGTTCTTCTTCTTTATGCGTTGTACGTTTTTACTTTCTTTATCAGAGCGTGTGTCGTACTTCTCAAGCTTTTCATCGTACTTGGAAAGGTCAACAGCAACGCCGCCTCTTGTATCAACGTGGCGTACCTGAGTCTTATCCTTCTTCTTGACGGGGGCGGCACCCTTCTTCTGTTGCTCCTTGGGCTTAACGGGTATGCCCGCCTTAGCGGCCTCTTCAGCAGCTTTAGCTTCTTCTGCAGCCTTCTTGGCTTCGGCTTCTGCCTTTGCGGCAGCCTTTTTGTCATCATAGTACTTGAAGAAAGCGGCAATATCCACCTGGTTCTTCTGTGTAATATACTCAAATATAAGGCTAAGCTCATCGCCTTCCAGGGTAGACATAGAAGTCTTTGCCATACCGTGGTCGCTGAGCAGTTGAACCAAATCCTTGTTTTTTACGTTTAATTCCTTCGCCAAGGTGTTTATCTTGTATTTTTCCATTGTTGCCATATATTATCGCACCTCCATATTAGACGAAAGCTCTTCCAGCTTCGTGTATATCTCCGCAGGTATCTGTGTGTGTAAAACCTTGTCCAAGCGTCTGCTTTTTATAACTCGTTTTAAGCAGTCAGCTTTGCCGCAAAGGTAAGCACCACGCCCGTCTGCTTTGCCTGTAGGGTCAAGCCTTATTCCTTCGCTGTCCTTAACTATCCGTATAAGTGACTGCTTCGGCAACATCTCCTGACAGCCCATACACTTCCGTAAGGGAATATGCTTTTGTTTTTCTGCCATTGCCGTAACACCGTCCTTACCGATATGAAAAATAACTGCGGTGGGTAATCAGCAAGCTTTAAGCTTCCTCTGCTTCATCCGCAAGCTCTGCTTCTGTTGCACGGTTGCTCTTAATATCTATCTTGCAGCCGGTAAGCTTTGCGGCAAGTCTTGCGTTCTGCCCTTTTCTGCCTATGGCAAGGGAAAGCTGATCGTCACTTACCAAAACTCTGTAGGAGTTATCACCGTCTGCGGTCTTAACAACGGAAAGCACCGTTGCGGGGGCAAGTGCGGCAGAGATGAACTCTGCAGGGTCTTCGCTGTACTTGATAATGTCTATCTTCTCGCCTACAAGCTCAGCAGAAATAGCGTTCTTACGTGCGCCCTTGGGGCCTATGCAGGAACCAATGGGGTCAACCTCGGGGTTGGTGGAGCTAACGGCTATCTTGGTTCTGCTGCCTGCTTCTCTTGCAACGGCGTTAATAACAACGGTGCCGTCCTTAACCTCGGGTACTTCCAACTCAAATAAGCGGGTAACAAGGCCGGGATGTACTCTTGAAAGCACAATGGAAGGACCTCTGGACTCTCTGCGTATCTCGGTAATAAACACCTTTATGCGATCGCCAACCTGCAAGTTTTCGTCGGCGATCTGCTCGTGCTTATATAAAGCCATTTCGTTTTTGCCGATTTCCAGGGTAGCGTTGCCTGTGGTGGGGTCAACTCTGGTAACGATTGCGGATACGATCTCTTCCTTCTTTTCGTCGTATTCCTTAATCATCATGCCTCTTTCCGCTTCACGTATGCCCTGTATAATAACCTGTTTACCGGTTTGTGCGGAAATTCTGCCAAAGTTCTTGGGCTTAAGCTCTATCTCATAAACGTCACCCACCTTGTATCTCTTGGACTTCATCATTGCGTCTTCCAAGGATATCTGGGTGTTCTCGTCTTCCACTGTTTCAACAACGTCAAGTCTGCGGTAAAGTCTTACCTCTTTCTTTACGGGGTCAAGCTTAACACGTACGTTTTCCTGTCCGCCGCTGTCTCTTCTGTAAGCGGAAAGCAAAGCCGCCTCAACCTTTTCCATCATATAAGCGGCAGATATGCCCTTTTCTTTTTCAAGTAAATCCAAAGCTTCAAAAAATTCTTTGTTCATTGTGTCTTCCTCACCTATATTTTTGCGGCGCTTAAAACTGCCGTTTAATTTTATATTTCGTGGTAAATGCAAAGCCTTGCGACAGACTTTTTGGGCAGGGTCAAAACCTCGCCGCTTTTGTCAAAACTAAAGCCCTCGCTGTCCCAAGCGGTCATAACCGCCTCAAATTCCTTAACCCCGTCCACCGGCGCAAAAAGCTTAACCGTTACGGGCAGTGCCGTCTTTACTGCGTAGTCGTAATGCTCGTCACGTCTAAGGGCGCGCTCTGCCCCTACGCTGGAAACCTCTAAACAGTAGGAGGAGGGGATAGGGTCAGCTTCGTCAAGCATAGGGTCAATAGCCCTTGTAACTTCAGAGCAGTCGTTAATGGTAATACCTTCCTCTTTGTCAATGGTAACAAGCAAATTAAGGCCTGAGCCTTCCTTAACGAGCTCCACATTCCAAAGCTGAATGCCCAAGGACTCTATGGTGGACTTAATAAGATTTTCAACATCTTTCGCAATGTTTTTTGCCATAAATAACACTCCAAAATAAAAAGCACACGAAAAAAGTGAGCATTTTAAAATGCTCACTTTATAAACTATGCTATCATCATTAAGTTTATTATACCACAAAAAACAGTAAAAGCAATAGAGTTTAACAAAAAAATGCCCCAAATTTTAAAAAAATCAATATTCTGCGTTGTATAAACCCTTGCTTTCCGCCAAATCCCAGTCAACAAACAAAACGTCCTTTGCGGTATTTCCCTTGCCGCTCATATTGCGCTTGCTTATAACGCGCTCTTCTATAAGCTTGTCAAGGGCGAAGGTAACCTTTTTGCGCTCCAACCGTCTGTCATTAGCCACTGCATCAACCACCTTGCTGTAAGTAGGCAGTTTTTTTGAAAATCTGTTTTGTTCTTCTTTTAAGTATTCGAAAATCTTTCGGTAATACAGCCCGTAAACATCCGCATCGTTGGGCAAAGCTACCGTCCATGTAGAGGTCTCTATAAGCTGTTTGGAAAAACAGCCCTTAATGGCGTAAACGCCAACCTCTTTACCGTAAATATTCTTTAAAAACGCCGTAACCGAGCTGAAATGTCCGTCGCCCGAAAACAGCACAAATGCTTCAATATCGTCTGCAAGCAGTGCCTTTTGATAAATATTATCAAGCAAAATAAAGTCGGTAAAATCTTTTTTTGTTCCGTTTGGAGAGCGTGTGTCGATAATTTTGTTGGTGTACGGCCTTATGCGCCCAATCTCATCCGCCAAATTCTTGTGTGAAAAGTCTGCAAAAAACATAACCTCTTTCACGTTAACCCTGGTTTGCAAATCCTCAAACCAAGCCTTTATGTTGGGACGTATGCCGTAGTTGTTGTTTAACGATATGTACCAATGCTCATAGTCCACAAAGACCGCCGCCGAAGGCAGACCCTCTTTTCCCGTTTTGATGGGGGAAGGGAGTTGCTTCGTTTCTTCGCCGCCTTTGCCAAATAACCGTAATATAACCCTTTACACCTCCTTCCTCAGTTCTATTAATACGAAGCATTCTGCACAAAAATTATAACACTCCTGTCGGTACTTTGTCAAGTTATTTTAACGCCGCTTAACCCAGCCCCATTTTGCACAGCTCCTCCTTCAGCTTTTCTATAATCCGTTTTTCAAGCCTTGATATGTAGGATTGTGATATTCCCAGCATATCCGCTACCTCTTTTTGTGTAAGCTCCTTACCGTCGGCGTTGCCGAAGCCAAAACGTTTTTCTATTATCAGCCGATCTCTTTCGCAAAGCTTGTCTATGGCGGTACGTATTATCTTCTTGTCCTCGCCGTTTTCAATTGCGCTGTAGACAAAGTCGTTTTCCGTACCCAAAACGTCAGAAAGCAGTAGCTCGTTACCGTCCCAATCGGTGTTAAGCGGCTCGTCCAGCGAAAGCTCTGTCTTACCGCTAAGCTTGCGCATATACATAAGTATTTCGTTTTCAATACAGCGCGATGCATAGGTGGCAAGCTTTATCTGCTTATCTGCTCTGAAGGTGTTGACAGCCTTCATAAGACCTATGGTGCCGATGGATATTAAATCCTCTATTCCTGCGGAGGCGCTCTCAAACTTCTTTGCTATGTATACCACCAGCCTCAGATTATGCTCTATAAGCTTATTGCGGGCAGAAGGGTCGTTTTCTGCCATAACGGTAAGTCGGGTTTCTTCTTCCTTGCTCAAGGGCGGTGGTAGTGTCTGGGGTCCGTTTATGTAATATACAAGGTCTTCGCTATTAAAAAACAGCTTTGCCAAAAGTCTAAGAGCGCTTGACATAATCTTTTTTGTTTTCACAGATAATTCCTCTCAAAATATGTTTGCCGGCGCAACTCCGTCACAGCCGCCAAAAGTTTTGCCGCTGAAATCTATGGCGATGCACAGCCGCTTTTCCGAGTATTGCTTTTTGCCGAACCGTCGTACCTTCGCTGTGTCGGGCACAAAGGAGGGTAACACCACACTACCACCGATTCCTCGTACGGGTATGGGGCGCAGGCCGTTGCCCGCGGGCGTTGCTTTAAGCCTGTCAAGCTCTTCTGTGTTAAACAGCGCTCCCATGGCCTTTGCCGAAACAATAACAACAGGCAGCGCGGTAAAGGGACAGCACAGCAGGTTTCCGCTGTCTGCCAGACAAAACAGGGTACAGCTTTTCCCTTTGTAGTACAGCTGTATATCTCCGTGCCGTGCACTGGCTCTGCCCTTGGTTTTTGCAATACAAATCATAAAAACAGCCCCTACGGCTATTGCGGCTGCTACGGTAGCCAAGGGTGAAAGCTCTGCATAAAAAGCTCCGTTATAAACGGCAAACGAGCCGCAAAGGGAGTACACCGCCCAAAGCCCTCCGCCTAACAGGGCGCAGGCGATAAAAAAACAAATAGCGGAGGCAACGGCATTGCGGAAGCCTTTCCACGGGAAAGCCGCTATGCAAATTATGACAGCGGCTGTTACGTGACACACCAAAGCGATAAGCGGATGCGTGGCGTTCAAGGGCAGAGCCGCCAAGGAGTACAGCCCGCCCAAGGTGCATCCGCACAAAAAACGCAGAGGAACAAAAGCTCTGCCCAATAGCAGGGCAGCCATTCCCAAGGCAATTCCGTCGGTAACAAAGTTTATAAAAAACAGTATGTCGGCGTAAATGACGGTTTCTTCCATTCACCGTTGCCTCCTTCACAAAAATTATATACCCCAAACAAGGCTAATATTGTCATATTTATGTATGACCATAAATATTTTTATTGTAAGGAGGTAACAATTATGAAAAACAAATACAAACTAAGCGGCGGAAGTGTTTTTTGGCTGTTTGCCTTGGCTGTTATAGTGGCGGTCGGTGTTTATCTGGCAAAAGATACGGGGACGCAGCAAGCGGTACAAACTTTTACAAGCGGATATGCCGCACCTAACCGAAGCTTTACGGATCTGTTTAACAGGTAGGCGGTTTATGTATATTGAAAACACAAAAAAGGGCATAAGGTTAAATCTCCTTGTGCCCGTGGGTCTTTTCTTTTTATTTTTGCTTAACGGCTTTTTATCTACTTTTGTTATTTTGCTTGCCGCTATTGTTCACGAGTGCGGACATATAGCTCTTGCCGCCCTTTGCGGTGTAGGCATAGAGCGTTTCGATATAGAGCTGTGGGGCGGCAGGATGTACTACGGCGGTATGAACAGCTACCGTAAAGAGCTGTATATATCTTTGGGGGGCATAATAGCCAACTTGATCTTTGCTCCCATAGGGCTTATAAGCGTATTCGGAATGTACGGAAAGCTGTTCTTTTGCGCCTCGGTATGCTACGCTTTGGTTAACATAATCCCTGCAAAGACCTTGGACGGCGGCGAAGCTTTGCGCTGTATGCTAAACCTCGGCTTTGACGGTGAAATAGCATACGCCGCACAGAATGCGGTTAATGCACTGTCGCTTATGTTTTTATGCGCCGCAGGACTGGTCCTTGCGGTACTGACCGGTTTTAACTCAAGCGTGCTTATGCTGTCGGTAATAACGGTAATACTTGTTTTAGAAAAATAAACAGGGTAGGTAAAAAGTCCGTAACGCAAAAAGTCAGAACCATCGGTTTAACCGGTGGTTCTGACCGGGGTGTTTTCTCGTCTGGGTTCGTCCTGTCTGCACCTTTTTCTCAGCAGTACGCCCTTAATATCATCATTCAAAAATAACAAGCTCTTTACAGCCGGACTGCCCTTTTTTGCTAAGCCATTTTGTACCGTCGCCGATCTGCCAATCGTCGCACCAAAAATCCTCTTCACTAAGGGTCGCACCTTCGTCAATACGGTAGCTTAGACTCAAAGCCGTGGTGCCTTCGGCATAGAAATCAGCAGCAGCAAAAGTAACAAACACGCCGTCAAATGCGCCTGTATCGTTTAAAACGCCTATCTCGGAAACAGCAGAGCCGATGATGTAGTTTAACTTATCGGATGCCATAACAATGATTTCACCGTTTGCCACGCCGTTGGGAAGCTTAAGGCTCACGGTAACAGTGCCGTCACCGTTATCTTTTACAACAAGGGAAGGAACGGGCAAGTCGGTGTTTACATTGCTGTCACTGTTGATATCATCCTCGGATGTACTTTCCGTATAATCGGAATAATCATCGTCTGTACTTTCCCATTCGGAAGGATCGGATTCATACTTGCTTTCTGCTGTTTCCGAAGTTTCTGTATTTTCTTCGGAAGCTTCGCCCTTTTCGTAGGGCTCATCGTTGCTTTCGACAGAGCTGTTTTCAGCGTCGTCAGAAGAATTTTCTGCCGTGGACTTATCCTCCGCCTTTTCTTCTTTGTTACAGCTTACAAGCATACTCAAGCTAAGGCAAACTGCCAACATTATGACCAAAATCTTATAAATCTTCATATCGATGTGTTCAACTTTCTGCTAATTATCTCTTTACCTTAAGCTCTTCACAGCCGTCCTCGCCCTTCTTGCTGAGCCAAACGGTACCGTCGCCAAGCTCCCAATAGTCGCACCAAAAATCTTCTTCGCTAAGACTTTCACCTTCTGCCAGCTTGTAATTGATGCTGACGGTGGTGGTACCTTCATCAAATAAGGTTGCGGTTGCAAAGGATACGCCAATGCCGTTAAAGGCACCCGTGTCGTTAATTGTGCCTATTTCGGAAGCAGCAGAGCCTTCAATATAGCTAAGCTTGTCGGAAACGGTAATAACTATAAGACCGTTGCCTATACCGGAGGGGAGCTTAGAGCTTATAGTAACCGTGCCGTCACCGTTGTCCTTGGCAATTAATGTGGGCACGGGCTTGTCGGCACTTGTGTTATTTCCTGCGCTTGTGTTGCCCGCAGGCTTGCTTTCCTTATCTGCGGGCTTGCTTTCCCCGCCACCCTGTTGGCTTTCGCTTACGGAAGAGTCATCACCTTGCTTTTTGTCTTCCTTGCCGCAGCCTGCAAATATGCCAAGGCTAAGGCTAAGTACTAACATTAATGCTAAAATTCTAAAAAGCTTCATAATCTTAAGTTCTCCTTTTTCTTTTCGGCTATAATTTATCCGTCTATCGTGCAAATTATAACATTATTTGCTCTAAAAGTCAATACTGCACAAAAAAGGAGTTGCCGTTTGGCAACTCCTCAGACCGCTGACAAAGGCACAGACCACGAAAAAAGGAAAAATCAATTACACATAAAGATGAAAATTCAGGGCGCACCCCTGAATTTTCTGCATTGCGTTGTTTTTTTCGTTCAAAACGAACCTCGGCTCACAGTACCTATGTACAGTTCTCGCCTCGGTTTGTCTTGTCTGCGCTCTTTCTCAGCAGTCTGCCGAGCTGATGACAAGTTTGTCATCAGCTTGAAGGAGTTGCCGTTTGGCAACTCCTTAATCTGTTTTTATTTAGTCTTCAAGAGCGTCCTTGCGGGAGAGGTTGATTCTGCCCTGATCATCGATTTCGATAACCTTAACCTTGATCTCATCACCTACGGTAACCACATCTTCTACCTTGCCGACACGTTTCTTATCCAGCTTGGAGATGTGAACAAGACCTTCCTTACCGGGCGCAAATTCAACAAAAGCACCGAAGGTAAGTATTCTTGTAACCTTACCTGTAAATACGGTACCAACTTCGGGGTCAAATGCAATAGCGTTAACTATTTCAAGTGCCTTATAGCCGGCTTCCTTATCAACAGCGGCGATGAATACAGAACCGTCATCCTCAATATCGATCTTTGCACCGGTATCGGCACAAATCTTTTGGATAACCTTACCGCCCGTACCGATAACCTCACGGATCTTGTCCACGGGTATCTTGGTGGATATCATCTTGGGCGCATACTTGGAAACATCTTCTCTGGGCTCTGCTATGCAGGGAGTGATTATATCATCGATGATATAGAATCTGCCCTTGCGGGTGGTGTCCAAAGCGGAGCGGATAATTTCGGGGGTAAGACCGTCGATCTTAAGGTCCATCTGAATGGATGTAATACCGTTCTTGGTACCTGCAACCTTAAAGTCCATATCGCCGAAAAAGTCCTCAAGACCCTGAATATCAATCATGGTCATCCATCTTTCGCCCTCTGTAATAAGACCGCAGGAGATACCTGCAACGGGGGCGGTGATGGGCACGCCTGCGTCCATAAGTGCCAAGGTAGAGCCGCAAACGGATGCCTGAGAGGTAGAGCCGTTGGAGGAAATAACCTCGGATACTACACGGATAGCATAGGGGAAGTCTTCCTTAGAGGGGAGCACAGGCTCCAAAGAGCGCTCTGCCAAAGCACCGTGACCTATCTCACGTCTGCCGGGGCTTCTGGAAGATTTAGCTTCGCCTACGGAAAAACCGGGCATATTGTAATGATGCATATAACGCTTGGTTTCTTCGGGGTCGATACCGTCAAGCAGCTGTTGCTCTCTTATGGGTGCAAGAGTAGCAACAGAGCAAACCTGTGTCTGACCTCTGGTAAACATACCGGAGCCGTGAACACGGGGGAGAAGAGCAACTTCAGCCGCCAAAGGACGTATCTGGTCCATACGTCTGCCGTCAACACGCTTCTGCTCGGTAAGCAACCAATGGCGTACTATCTTCTTCTGCAGCTTGTAAAGGCACTCGTCTATCATAACCTTGCTGTCGGGATATTCCTCTGCAAGCTCTTCATAAACACGCTCATAAATAGGCTGCATTCTTGCATCGCGTACGCTCTTATCATCGGTATCCAAAGCCGCTTTAACGTCTTCGGCTACCATAGCCTCTATCTTATCAAACATATCGTGGTCAACTTCGCAAGAGGGATAAGCAAACTTTTCTTTGCCTATAGCTTCAACGATGCCGTCGATAAACTCAATAACGGGCTTAATGGTTTCGTGGGCAAGCATAATGCCCTCGTAAACCGTGTCGTCATCAACTTCCTTTGCGCCTGCTTCTATCATAACAACCTTCTGCTTAGAAGCCGCAACGGTAAGTTCAAGACTGTTTCTTTCCTTCTGTTCGGCAGTAGGGTTAACAACAAGCTTGCCGTCAACCAAGCCGATGGAAACGCCTGCAATAGGACCGTTCCAAGGAATATCGGATATGGAAAGCGCAATGGAAGCGCCTATCATACCTGCAATTTCGGGTGAACAGTCGGGGTCAACAGACATAACCATAAGGTTAATGTTAACATCGTTTCTCAAATCCTTGGGGAAAAGAGGTCTGATGGGTCTGTCGATAACACGGCTGGTGAGTATAGCACTCTGACCGGGTCTGCCCTCACGTCTGTTCCAGCTGCCGGGAATTCTGCCCACAGAATAAAGTCTTTCCTCAAAGTCAACGGAAAGGGGCAAAAAGTCTATACCGTCACGGGGCGCTTTGGAAGCGGTCGCAGTGGCGAGTATTGCCGTTTCGCCGTAGCGAACAAGACAGGAACCGTTGGCAAGCTGTGCCATCTTACCGGTCTCTACCACAAAGGGGCGACCTGCAAGAGTGGTCTCAAACACTCTGTAATTCTCAAACATATTAAACTCTTCTCTCTTACTTTCTCAAACCGAGTCTTTCGATAATGGAACGATAACGCTCAATGTCGTTTTTGATAAGGTAGTTAAGGAACTTCTTTCTCTTACCAACCATCTGCTGAAGACCTCTTCTGGAGTGATGGTCGTGGGGATTAGCCTTAAGATGTTCGGTCAAAGACAAAATCCTGTTGGTGAGAACAGCAATCTGAACCTCGGGAGAACCTGTGTCACCCTCGTGTACTGCATATTCCTTAATAATAGCCTGTTTCGTTTCCTTAGATATCATGGTTACACCTCCATAAAAATATTCGGGAAAGCCCTGCAAAAGGTCGGGTGAAACGAAAGCACCGTCCGTTTTGGTGCCCCCTGAGTCCTTAAACCGAGCTGACCGTATTTCCTTAAAGATACGGACCTGTTTCCGTATCTACTCAATAATATCACAAAAAAATCTGTTTGTAAATAGGTTTTTCAAAAATTTTCCTATACAGTTTTGACGTATTTTTTGTATATTATAAATAAAAGTTGAAGAAAACATAAATTACTATTGCAAAAGCGGTGCAAGTGGTGTATACTTATCCTTGTGTAGAAATGTAAAGGCGGTACTTTCGGTTAAATTATGAAGAAAAAAATGCTTTCGATGTTTGTACAATATATATTTGCCCTTATTATGGCGGCACTTTCCGTGCTTTATGTTTTCGCCTTTGATGCAGGCGTACTTCCCTTTATGGATGAGGATTATTTGCAGTCTGCCGTAACACATAAGGTTGAGGTTCCTGTGACGGATGCGGAAGTCGAGGCTGAAGAGGAAGAGCTGACGGTGAGTGCGGACCTTTTTGTAAATTCTCTGCCTGTCAGAACGGGCGCACTTTACAACGGTATTTACAATAGCGATTCCTGCCGTATTGTAAGTATCCCCGTCGCTCCTCTCGGTAATATCGGCGACGGCTCTTTAAAGCTTAAAATGGGGTATATCTTCAAGTTGGATTCAAGCGGTGCACTTGTTTCGATGCATAGTAGCGAAGCAGGACTTCCCGATATAAGTAAGATCGTAGGCGGCGCAGACCTGCAAAACCTGCGTGACGAAGAGGGAAGAGCGATTTTTTACAGTGACGGCTTTTATTTCTACTTGGAAAACGGTGTGCAGTATACCACTCAATACGATAGTGCTAATTTGGATAAAGGCATAAACTATTATCCGTCATATCTTGCCGGACGAAACGGCACATATACCGTATTTACCGAAAACAACTGTTGGGGTGTAAAGAACGGAGACGGTAAGGTGGTTGTACCTGCCGTTTATAAGGACGTGTACGGCGCCTCTGAAGGTAGGATAATCGCTGTGGGCGCTTCCGGCGGCTTGTATGTGTACAGTACAGACGGTAAGCTTCTTACCGGCAGCGAGCCTAAGTATAAAATTCCCGATACAGTAGAGAAGGCAGTGGCGGCAGGTGACGATTTGCCCGCCCTTGGCTGTTATTTCTACAGCAATGGCTTGACACGTGCCTATACTTCTTCAGGCAAAAGCGTTATGCTTACTGTTGACGGAAAAGAGAAGGTTTTACCTTCGGGCTTTGTTATAACCGCTTATTCCGACGGAGTTATGCTTTTAAAGCAGAGCTATAAGGATAGGGACGGTAACGAAAAGGATTTGTACGGCTATATGTCCGCGGAGGGCAAGTGGATAGCCGATCCGGATTATACCGAGGCGCGTCCTTTTTACGAGGGGCTTGCGGCGGTATGCGGCACGGACGGTAAGTGGGGTATGATAGATACCGAGGGAAATATCGTTGTACCTGCGGTATTCGACAGTATAAGTGACTGTCAGGACGGTATAATTCTTGCCTACGAGCAAAAGTACGGCAACTGTATTTTCGGTAAAACTGAAAAATAAAAATGGAGGCGCACAAAAATGGCAGATAATCTTCCGTTATACCTGTTTAAGCAGGGAACAAATTACCGTGCTTATGAGTATTTGGGCGCACACAAAAACAAGGACGGCAGCTACACCTTCAGGGTGTGGGCACCTAATGCCGATGGAGTGTATTTGTGCGGTGACTTTAATAATTGGCAGGCGGACTTACCTATGACCGATATCGGCGGCGTGTGGGAGATAAATTTTTCCCACCCTATGCTGGAGAACGGTGCGCGTTATAAATATATAATCGACCGCGGCGGCGTTTTCAGATATAAGGCAGACCCTTACGGCTATTTTGCGGAGACTCTTGCCAATACAGCATCCCGTATTTTCGATATAGAAGGATTTGAGTGGGAAGACGAAGCGTATTTGAAATACCGTAAAGAGAATTACGGCTGTCTTGCTAAAAGTGAAACCCCAAATGTTCCTATGAATATTTATGAGGTGCACCTGGGTTCTTGGCAACGGGATGAAAAAGGCGATTATTTGGATTACAGAGAGCTGGCTGACAGGCTTTCGGCTTATGTTAAGCGTATGGGCTATACTCATATAGAGCTTATGCCCGTGGCAGAGCATCCCTTTGACGGTTCCTGGGGATATCAGATCTGCGGCTATTATGCTCCTACCTCTCGTTTCGGTAACCCTCACGACTTTATGTATTTTGTAAACAAAATGCACAGTGTGGGCATCGGCGTTATAATGGACTGGGTGCCTGCCCATTTCCCTAAAGACGCCCACGGACTTTATGAGTTTGACGGCGGACCTCTTTACGAGTATCAGGGCTGGGACAGGCAGGAGCATAAAGAGTGGGGAACAAGATGCTTTGACGTTGCCCGTAACGAGGTAAGCTGCTTCCTCATTTCCAATGCAATGTTCTGGGCGGACAAGTATCACATAGACGGCTTGCGTGTGGATGCGGTTTCGTCAATGCTGTATCTCGATTACGGTAGAAATCCCGGCGAGTGGTTACCCAATCCGGACGGCAGTAACATAAATACCCAAAGCGTGGCGTTTCTGCAAAAGCTAAACGGTGAAATGAAGGGGCACTATCCCGATGTGCTTATGATAGCCGAGGAAGCCACCTCCTACATTGGTATAACACGCGGTGATGGGCTGGGCTTCAGTATGAAATGGAATATGGGGTGGATGAATGACACTCTTAAGTATATTTCCGCTGACCCGATTTACCGCAAGGATATGCATACGAAGATGAACTTCTCGCTTATGTATGCCTATAACGAGCGCTATGTGCTTCCCATTTCTCACGACGAGGTAGTGCACGGCAAAAAGTCTTTGGTTGATAAGATGACAGGCAACTATCACAACAAGTTCGCAACGGCACGTACCTACTTGGCGTATATGATGACCCACCCCGGTAAGAAGCTGTTGTTTATGGGCTGTGAGTTTGCACAGTTCAGGGAATGGGACTTTGAAAACAGCCTTGAGTGGTTTATGCTGGACTATGATATGCACGCCCGTTTTCAGCGATACGTTTCGGAACTGAATGCGTTTTATCTGCAAGAGCCTGCTTTGTGGCAACAGGACGGCAGTCCATTGGGCTTTGAGTGGATAGATGCGGACAGAAATAACGATAACACCTATCTTTACCGCCGTTATGCAAAAAACGGCGACTGTATAACGGTTGTGGTGAACTTTGCACCTGTGGAGAGGGAGTACTACATCCCCGTAAAAGAAAAAGGCGTATACAAAGAAATTATAAACAGCGATAATACGGATTACGGCGGCGGAGGTTGTATAAACTACGGTCTTATGTCCTCCCGTGATGACGGCTTCGGCCCTTGCATAAAGATCAAAATACCGCCTGCGGGCTTTACGGCAATAAAAAAATTTGAAGGGAATGATGAGGAATGATCAAAAAGAAAGAATGCGTGGCAATGCTTCTTGCCGGCGGACAGGGTAGCAGACTTTATCTCTTGACACAAAGGGTGGCTAAGCCTGCGGTATCCTTCGGTAGCAAATACAGAATTATCGACTTTACCCTTTCCAACTGCATCAATTCCGGTATAGACACAGTAGGTGTTCTTACCCAATATCAGCCTTTGGCGCTTAATGAATACATAGGCAACGGTCAGCCCTGGGACTTGGACCGTACCTTTGGCGGCGTAATGGTGCTTCCTCCTTATCAGGGACAGAAGCGTGCCGATTGGTATAAGGGCACCGCCAACGCCATTTATCAGAACTTGCACTTTTTGGATAAGTATGATCCCGACTATGTTGTAGTACTTTCCGGCGACCACATTTATAAGATGGACTACAGCGCAATGGTTGATTATCACAAGCGTATGGGCGCTGCCTGCACCATCGCAGTAATAGATGTTCCCCTTTCCGAGGCAAGCCGCTTCGGTATAATGAACACCGATGAGAATATGCAGGTTTACGAATTTGAAGAGAAACCCAAGAACCCCAAGAGTACCTTGGCTTCCATGGGTGTTTACGTGTTCTCCAAGGCGGAGCTTTACAAGTACCTCATAGCTGACGAAGCGGACGAAAACAGCGATAAGGACTTTGGTAAGAACGTAATTCCCGCTATGCTTGGCGCAGGCGAAAAGCTGTTTGCATATCCCTTCAAAGGGTATTGGAAAGATGTTGGTACCATCAACTCCCTTTGGGAAGCTAATATGGACCTGCTTGGTGACAGACCTGCCCTCAACCTCAATAACGGAAACTGGCGCATATTTGCACGCCACTCCTCCAACCCTCCCCATTTTCTGGGCTACGGTGCACAGGTGGAAAACAGCCTTATTACCGGTGGCTGCGAGATATACGGTACCGTTATCAACAGCGTGCTTTCCAGCGGCGTAAAGGTTGCAAAGGGCGCTGTTGTTAAGGACAGCGTTATAATGAAGGACTGTGTTATTTCCGAGAACGCACGTGTTGAGTATTCCATTATGGACAGCGATACCGTCGTAGGTGTTAACGCTATCGTTGGCGAACCCAAGGAAGACGGCAAGGGCATAGCGCTTGTTGGCTTCGGGCTTAACATAAAGGCAGGTACAAAGGTGCCCGGCGGCGCAATGGTGGACGAAGCTTTCCTTGCGTCACTTGAAGAAGGAAAGGAGGAGGCATAAGTTATGGCAAGCGTAGTAGGTATTATCTTTTCCAACATACACGATAAAAACGTAAGCGAGCTTACAAGAAGAAGAACTATGGCAAGTGTGCCCTTTGGTTGCAGATACAGACTTATCGACTTTACTCTTTCCAACCTTGTAAACTCCGGTATAACCCACGTGGGCGTTGTAACCCATTACAACTACCAGTCTCTTATGGACCATATAGGTACAGGTAAGGATTGGGACTTGGCAAGAAGGTCCGGCGGTATCAAGATACTTCCTCCCTTTATAACTGCTTTTGCCAACACCCAAAACTCTCTTTACCATACCCGTCTTGAAGCGATGAAGAGCATGATAGAGTTCATATCTTCCTGCAAGGAAGAGTATGTAATTCTTTCAGACTGTGATATTATCTGTAATATCGACCTTAGTGAGATGATAAACGCTCATATAGCCAGCGGTGCCGATATGACTATGGCTGTTAAGCGTATGTATATCACCCATGACGTTAAGAATGTTGAGATAGTAGAATCCGATGCAGAAGGCAGAATAACCGATATTTCCGAGGCGAACGGTATTGTTACCGGTTACAGAGACGTTAATCTTAACATAATAGTAATGCACCGTAAATATTTGGTTAACCTTATAATGGACGCAACTGCTCACGGTTACGACAGCTTTACCAAGGATATCGTTGCAAAGAATTTGGAAAATTGCGATTACCGTGTTTACAGCTACGAAAACTACTTTGCGGCAATCAATTCTCTTACCGATTTTTATATGTGTAATATGGACCTTCTCAGCTCTTCCGCAAGGGATAGCCTGTTCAACGTTAAAAACCGTCCCGTTTACACAAAGATACGTAACTCCAGCCCCACTACTTATGCAGAGGGCAGTAACGTTAAAAACTCCCTTATCGCAGACGGTTGCGTAATCCACGGAACAGTTGAAAATTCCATACTCTTCCGCGGCGTAAAGGTTGGCAAGAATACTGTGGTTAAAAACTCTATACTTATGCAGGATACCCTTGTGGGCGAAAACGTTGACCTTAACTGTGTTATTACCGATAAGGATGTGGTTATCCGTGACGGTAGGGTGCTTTCCGGTCACGAAACAAAGCCCTTCTATATAGACAAGCTTACAGTGGTATAAACTTATTATAAATAAGGAGGCTTTATAATGAGAAAGCAAAAAATACTGTTTGTAGCTTCCGAGGCGGTGCCTTACGCATCTTCGGGCGGCTTGGGCGATGTAATAGGCTCTCTTCCCGCGGCGCTTTGCGGCGCTTCTAAGGGCGAGCTGGACGTCCGTGTAATAATGCCCCTTTACGGAAGTATGAAGGACAGCTATAGGGAAGCGCTTACCAAGGTTTGCGAAACCTATATAAGTCTTTCCTGGCGCAGACAATATCTTGGCATTTATAAATTGGAAAAGAACGGCGTTATATATTACTTTTTGGATAACGAGTATTATTTTAAGCGCCCCACCCTTTACGGCAGCTATGACGACGGCGAGCGTTACGCTTTCTTCTGCCGTGCGGTGATGGAATCACTGCCCATTATAGACTTCTTCCCCGATGTGCTCCACGCACACGACTGGCAAAGCGCACTTACTGTCATATATCTTAAGCGCCGCTACGCTAACGAGGAGGGCTACAAAGATATTAAAACAGTGTTCACCATCCACAACATCGCTTATCAGGGCGTTTACGGCCACGAGATACTCGGCGACGTATTTGACCTTGGTTACGGCGATAGGGAAATAGTGGACTATAACGGTGCTATTAACCTTATGAAGGGTGCTATAGTTTGTGCCGATACCGTAAGCACCGTTAGCCCCACCTATGCTCTTGAGATACTTTCTCCACGTTTTTCCAACGGTTTGCATTATGTGCTGGAGCAGAATAAGGGCAAGCTTCGCGGTATACTAAACGGTATAGATACCGACTATTACAATCCCGTAACGGATACCGAGCTGTTTGCAAATTACTCCTCCGACGACCTTTCCGGCAAAGCGGTTAACAAAAAGGAACTGCAAAAGCTTGTAGGTCTTGAAGAGAAGGAAGACATCCCCGTTGTGGCAATAATCTCCCGTCTTACCGGCCACAAGGGGATAGATATAGTAATGCTTGCCGCAGAGGAGCTGCTTAAGGACAGAATACAGCTTGTTGTTCTCGGTCAGGGTGACTATACCTACGAAAACTATTTTTGGCATTTGGCAGACAGCTATAAGGGTAAGGTAAGTACTTTGCTTATGTACAATAAGGACATGTCCAAAAAGATTTACGCAGGTGCGGATATATTTCTTATGCCTTCCAAGAGCGAGCCTTGCGGCCTTGCCCAGATGATAGCATCCCGCTACGGTACAGTACCCGTAGTCAGGGAAACAGGCGGACTTTACGACTCTATTAAGGACGTAGGCTTTGAAAACGGCAACGGCTTCACCTTTGCTCATTACAGCTCCGAGGACCTTATAGGCGCCGTAAGACGTGCAGTTAACGCATATAACGACAAAGAAAACTATAAATCCCTTGTTAAAAAAGTTATGGAAGTTGATTTTTCTTGGGACAAATCTGCTCTTGATTACATTAAAATGTATAAAGAGCTATTAGCATAAAAATCAGATAATTTAAGGAGAAACAAAAATGACCGCTAATCGCAATCAGATTGAAGAGGCTATACAGAATAAGCTTTCCCGCTTTTTCAGTGTAGCTATAGAAGAGGCCGATGCCAACCAAATGTATAAGGCAACGGTTCTTACCGTAAGAGATATTCTTGCACAGAAGCGTAAGCTTTTTAATGCCGAAACACGCGCACAGGGCAAGAAAAAGGTTTATTATATGTGTATGGAGTTCCTTATGGGTACATCCCTCCGCACAAACCTTAACAACTTGGGCTTGGAAGCAGCTTATAAGGATGTTTTAAAAGAACACGGCTTCGACCTTGACAATATCTATGAGATGGAGTCCGACCCCGGCTTGGGTAACGGCGGTCTTGGCAGACTTGCGGCTTGCTTTATGGATTCGCTTTCCACCCTTTCTTATCCCGCACGCGGCTACTCTATCCTTTACGAATACGGTCTGTTTAAGCAGAAGCTGGCAGAGGGCGAGCAGATAGAGCTGCCCGATATTTGGATGCCCGGTGGGGACGCTTGGCTTGTTCCTCGTCAGGATAAGTCTTGCGTTGTACGCTTTGGCGGTACAATTACCGAAAAGTGGGATAACGGCAGATGCGAAATTATCCACGAAAACTATGAAGAAGTTGAGGCTGTTCCTTACGATATGCTTGTTTCCGGTGCGGACAGCAAGGCAATAACCACCCTCAGACTGTGGAAAGCACAGGATATTCGCAACTTTAATATGGAGCTTTTCTCTCAAGGTCAGTATATCAAGGCTGTTGAAGAAAACACTATGGCACAGACCATCTCCAAGGTGCTTTATCCTAACGATAACCATCCCGAAGGTAAGCTGCTCCGTTTAAGCCAGCAGTACTTCCTTGTAAGTGCATCTCTCCAAAACATTATCCACGATCATATATCTACCTTTAAGAACCTTAACACCCTTCCCGAAAAGGTGGCTATCCATATTAACGATACTCACCCCGCACTTTGTATCCCCGAACTTATGCGTATCCTTATGGATATGCACAACTACTCTTGGGAAGAAGCTTGGGATATGGTTGTTAAGACCGTTTCTTACACAAACCATACCGTAATGCCAGAAGCTCTTGAGTGCTGGAACGAAGGTCTGTTCCGTCTTAAGCTGCCCAGACTTTATATGATTATCCGTGAAATAAACGAGCGTTTCTGTGCAGACGCCTGGGAACAGTTCCCCGGTAACTGGGATAAGGTTGGCAGAATGTCCATAATCAACCACGGTCAGATTCGTATGGCAAACCTTTCTGTTGTAGGTTCCCACCATATAAACGGTGTTTCCGAACTCCATTCCGATATACTTAAGAACAATACATTTAGGGACTTTAACGATATGTATCCCGACAGGTTCCTTAATGTTACCAACGGTATCGCTCACCGCAGATGGCTGTGCTACTCCAACCCTCGTCTTGCTTCTCTGCTTGATGAGACTATCGGTAGCGGTTACCGTACGGATGCTTCTCAGCTTTCCAAGTTCCTTAAATATCAGGACGATAAGAGCGTTCTTAACGCACTTGCAGACATCAAGCACGCAAATAAGGTGGACTTCTCCAATTATATCAAGCGTACGGCAGGCGTATCACTTGACCCTGACTCCATCTTTGACGTACAGGTTAAGCGTATACACGAATATAAGCGTCAGCTTCTTAACGCTATCCACATTATAAGCGTTTACTGCGCACTTAAAGAAAATCCCGATTTGGATATCAAGCCCGTAACCTATTTGTTCGGCGGTAAGGCTGCACCCGGTTACTATATGGCTAAGGATATAATCCGTCTTATCTGCTACATCAGCGCGGATATCCAGAAGAATCCCAAGATAAGAGAAAAGCTTAACGTTATGTTCTTGGAGAACTATAACGTAAGCCTTGCAGAAAAGCTTATCCCCACCGCTGACGTAAGCGAACAGATCTCCCTTGCAGGTAAGGAAGCAAGCGGTACCGGTAATATGAAGTTTATGATAAACGGTGCGGTTACCATCGGTACTCTTGACGGCGCTAACGTTGAGATGTGTGAAGAGGTGGGCAGAGACAATATCTTTATCTTCGGCCACACCGCAGAAGAGGTTGACGAGCTTTGGAAGAAGGGCTATGCTTCCTCCTACTACTACCACCGTAACGAGTCTCTTAAGAAGGCTATCGATTATTTGCAGATAGGCTTCAACGGCAGGTCCTTCTCCGATATAGCTAACTACTTGCTGTTCTCCTACGGTATAGCAGACCCCTATATGTGTCTTGCCGACTTTGACTTCTATCAGGATGCTCATTTAGAGCTGGTAAAAGCATACGGCGACAAAGAGGCTTGGAACAAGAAGAGCCTTATCAACATAGCAAAAGCAGGCAAGTTTGCGGCAGACAGAAGCATAGAAGACTATGCAAGAGATATCTGGAAGCTGGAAAAACAGCTTGACTAAAACGCAAGAGGTAATTTGTGTCTTTCAATGTATTAAACAGGCTGACAGAAATGTCATACGGCAAATGCTTTCAGCCTATAGTTACCGTAAACGGTAAAAAAATAAACGTATGTACAGCGCCAAAGGGAAAAGCCATAAGCTTTTCCCTAAAGGCGTTACGCACTTTAGGTGTACTTAAAGCCTACCTTATATTTACCGAGGACGGCTGTGACGACCAAAGGTATGAGGGTAAGTGGCAGGGGCTGGAAGACGGTATGGATATCTACAGCTTCGGCTTTAAGGTAAAGCCCGCCGCAGGGCTGTATTTTTACGGATTTGAGCTTCATACGCCCAGCGGCGTGTGGTATGTGGCAGAGGACGGCTCTAAGTGCCGTCATAAAGTACATACGGACAGGGTACTTGTGTACAACGAAAAATATAAAGCCCCCGCTTGGTTGGATGGCGGTATTATTTACCACATATTTGTGGACCGTTTTTATAAGGGCGAAAAGGAAGTAGCTGTAAGGGACGATGTGGTTATGTATACGGATTGGGATAACGGCATTCCCGAGTATCCCGAGTATCCGGGTGCATTCCTGCGCAACAATACCTTCTTCGGCGGCACCCTTTGGGGCGTCATCGAAAAACTGCCTTATCTTAAGGGACTGGGCGTCAGTTGTATCTATTTAAGCCCCGTATTTAAAGCGTATTCCAACCATAAATACGACACGGGCGACTATATGCAGGTTGACGAGATGTTCGGCGGCGACGAAGCGCTGGAACAGCTCTTCATCAAAGCTAAAGAGCAGGGCATAGGCGTAATTCTTGACGGCGTGTTTAATCACGTTGGTGACGATAGCCTGTATTTCGACCATTTCGGCAAGTACGGCGGCAACGGAGCCTATTCAGGCAAAAAAAGCCCTTATTATAAGTGGTTCAGCTTTATAGATTTTCCCGATGTTTACGAGGCGTGGTGGGGTATAGGTAACCTGCCCCGTGTTAACCGTGTTGCTTCCTTCCGCAAGCTTATTTACGGCAAGGGTGGCGTGGTTGAAAAATATATGGGTATGGGCGCTTCGGGCTTTCGCCTTGACGTGGTTGATGAACTGGAACGTGACTTTACCGAAGGTCTTTGCGCCGCTGTTAAAAAGCAAAAGGAAGATGCGTATATGGTGGGCGAGGTGTGGGAGGACGCTTCCGACAAAATAGCCTATGATGACCGTAAACGTTATTTTCAGGGCAAGCAGCTTGATGCGGTAATGAACTATCCCTTGCGCAGCGGTATTATCGAGTATGCTTTGTGGGGTAACGGAGAATTTTTGGCAGATACGGTAAATACTCTTTACCGTCATTATCCGCCCCATAAAACTGCGTATATGATGAACGTTCTCGGTACTCACGATACAGAGCGTATCCTTACGGTTTTGGGCGGTGACACCGCAGACGAATGCACTAACGCAGAGAAGGCTGTAAAGAAAATGAGCGCTGAGGAGTATAAAAACGCTGTAAAGCGTCTTAAGATAGCTTCTCTTTTGCAAATGACCTTGCCCGGTATCCCCTGCGTTTACTACGGTGACGAGGCAGGTATGGAGGGTTACAAGGACCCCTTTAACCGCCGCCCCTTCCCATGGAACAACGTAGACGGTGATATATACGCTTGGTATAAAAAGCTTACGGAAATAAGACGTCAAAGCGGTGCGTTTACCTCAAGGGACTTCAAAATAATAAAGCGTCATAACGGCGTTTTTGCCTTTGTCAGAGGTGACGGTGACGAAAGCGTATGCGTTATAACAAATATGGGAAACAGCGATGCTGTTATAAAAGGTAGCTTTGTATCCTTGCTTACGGGTAAGGTTTATGAAGATAGCTGTACGGTGGCACCCTTTTGCGGTGACATTCTTTTGAAAAGCAAAAAATGATGTGCACGCATATACTTAAAAACACAGGTGTGAAAAAATATTACGAATGGTTGGTGTCAAAATGGAAAAACTTTTTGGCGAAATCTGCAATGCTTATGAGTTAAAGGGTACACTGTATAAGTGGGCTCGTTTAAAGCGTGGACATATAAACGATACATATAGGGTAGACCTGTTGGAGGACGGAAAGGAAAAATCCTATCTGTTCCAAAAGGTAAACGATTTTGTTTTTAAAAAGCCGGAGCTTATAGTTAAAAACGTTAAAGGCGTAACCGCCCATATACGTTGCAAAATGGAAGCTATAGGTGCGTGCGACGTAAAGAGAAATGTGCTTAAGCTTTATGAAAACAACGGCAAGGGCTTGTATTATACCAAGGACGGCGGCTGTTGGCGTGTACTTTCCTTTGTGTATAATGCTACCACCTATGACAAATTCGACCTTAAAAAACTTGGGGCTATCGGCAGAGGCTTTGGTATCTTCCTTGCAATGCTTTCCGATTACCCCTGCGGTGATCTTTATGAGACTATCCCTGACTTTCATAACACTCCCAAACGCTTTGATGCCTTCTTTAAGGCTTACGAGGCAGATACAGAGGGCAGAGCGGCAGAGATAGCTGAGGAAGCCGAATATATCCGCAGTGTCGCCTGCCATGCAGATAGATTTAATAAGCTGTATATGGAAGGAAAGCTACCCCTGCGTGTTACACATAACGATACAAAGGGTAACAATATAATGATGGATATCGACACTGACGAGCCGCTGGCGGTAATCGATCTTGACACGGTTATGCCCGGTTTTGCCATGCACGACTTTGGTGACGCTGTGCGTTATGCGGCAAACACCGCCGCAGAGGATGAAAAGGACCTGACAAAGGTGTCCCTGGATCTGGAGCGTTACAAGGCGTTGGCGGACGGCTTCTTGCCGCCTATGCTTGGCAAATTTACCGAGGTGGAGATACGCAATATGCCTTGGGGAGTTATCCTTATAACCCTGGAAACAGCTGTTCGGTTTTTGACGGATTATTTACAGGGCGACGTATATTTTAAAACGGAATACGAAGAACATAACCTTGTCAGAGGCCGTTGTCAGCTTGCGTTGGCAAAAGATGCTATAAATAAGCTTGACGATATGGAAAAAATAACCGAAAACTACCTTAAAATTTAGTATATTCTTACAAGCGGTTATTTTTTAAAAAAACTTGACAATTGAGTTAAAAGTGCTATAATAATGCTTAGAGCTGTGCAAATATCCTGCTCTAATAGCTAAAAACGGTTGGTCTGATTGATGAACAAGGGCAATATGATGGAAGAGAATGTGTTGGTTGCTTCCGCTAAGGAAGGGGACAGTGACGCCTTCGACTTGCTTGCAACTCGCTACCAAGGCTTTTTAAGCTCTTATATCTCTTCTCTGTCCGTACTGCCTTCCGAAAGGGAGGACCTTATGCAGGAGGCGCTTATAGGTCTTTTGCGTGCGGTGCGCAGTTATGATGCTGAAAAGGCGGGCTTTTCCACCTACGTGTCTGCCTGTGTCAAAAACAGCGTTATATCCTATTTAAGAAGATACGGCAGACAAAGTATAGCCTTGCCGATGGATGATGTTTCATCCGCAAGCGGTGACTATGACACCAATACGCCGGAGCTTCAGTTTATCGATCTTGAAACAACCGCACAGTTGCAACAAAAAGTTTTCTCGGTTCTTTCGCCTTACGAAACACAGGTTTTTGAGATGTACTTGGCAGAAACCCCTTATGCGTTAATAGCGAAACGGCTAAACAAAAACGAGAAAAGCATCGACAACGCTATACAGCGTATCAAATCCAAGCTTAAAAGGCTTGTTTGATAAATATGGGGTGACCCAAATAATCACATTATACCAAAGCGAGGTAAAAATTATGTACGAAGACAAGACCTTAGTTTGTAAGGAATGCGGCGCAGAATTCGTTTTCTCCGCTGGCGAACAGCAGTTCTATGCAGAACGTGGCTTCCAGAACGAGCCCCAGCGCTGCAAGGCTTGCCGCGACGCTAAGAAGAACGCTGCAAGAGGCCCCAGAGAATTCTTCACCACCACTTGCGCAAGCTGTGGTAAGGAAGCAAAGGTTCCCTTTAAGCCTTCCGATGACAGACCTGTATACTGCAGTGAGTGCTTCGCAGCTCAGAAGCAGTAATTTGCGAGTTTGTGGTTTATAACATAAACACTAAATAAGCAGTAGAAAACGCAACCGATTTTCGGTTGCGTTTTTTAGTCTGTATAAGGAAAAAATGTTATTCTTTTACGGTGCCGTCAGCGTTGAACAGGGGAAGAGGCTTGATATAGATAATATCATCTCTGTCCTTGGCGTCACCTTCCGCAAGCACTGCCATCTTACCGACAATATTGCCGCCTGCCTGTTTAACAAGTTCCTCAAGCGCCGCCAAAGACTCGCCGGTGGAAATAACGTCGTCAACAATAAGTATGCGCTTGCCCTTCATAAGCTCCGCATCTGCCTTGTCAAGATACAGCTTCTGCTCCTTGGCTGTGGTTATAGAGCGCACATTTACCTCAAACACTCCCGTCATATAAAGCTTGGGGGCTTTACGTGCAAGCATATAGCGCTTCTCGCCGTTTTGTCTTGCCATCTCGTGTATTATGGGTATACCCTTAGCCTCTGCGGTGATAATATAATCGTGCTCGGGCGCCTTCTTTAAAAGCTCACTTGCACATTCCACGGTCAACTCATAATCACCGAAAACCACAAAAGCTCCGATATATAAATCCTCGGTAACGGGACAAATGGGCAGTTGTCTTTCTGCCTTGCCGATGGTCATAGGATAATAATGCATATAATCACTTCCGTTATATATTTTCAAATACATTATATCCCCATACTCCCAAAATGTCAATAGCCTTGACAAAAGGCTTCCCAAACATTAAAATATAAATAATAAGAAACAGAGGTAATAAATATGAATATAGCTATAATTACCGGCGCTTCCTCAGGTATGGGCAAGGAATTTGCCCTTCGTATAAGCGAAACCGCAAATATAGAAGAAATGTGGCTTATAGCTCGCCGTGAGGATAAGCTTAAGATGCTTGCATCACAACTTAAAATTCCTTGCCGTGTGCTCCCTATGGATTTGACAAAGGAAGAGTCGCTAAGTGAGTTAAAAAACTTGCTGAGCCAAGAAAATCCTGTCGTAAAGGTGCTTGTCAACGCAGGCGGTTACGGAAAGTTCGGTGCCTTTAACGATATCCCCATAGAAGAGCAAATGGGGATGATAGACCTTAACTGTAAAGCTCTTACCCAAATTACCTACTTTGTGTTGCCTTATACAGAAAAGGGCAGTCAGATATACCAACTGGGCTCTCTTTCCGCCTTCCAACCCGTGCCCTATATAGGCGTTTACGGTGCAGGTAAAGCGTATGTTTTAAGCTTTAGCAGAGCACTTAACAGAGAGCTTAAGAGGAAGGGGATACGTGTTATGGCGGTTTGCCCAGGTTGGGTCAAGACGGAATTTTTCGACCGCGCCGTAAGGGACGATACCATTTCTTACTATAACCGCTTTTACACGGCAGAACAGGTGGTAAAACGCGCCCTCAGGGATATGAAAAAAGGCAAAGATGTTTCTATATGCGGTATTGCCGTCCGTATGCAGGTAAGGGCAACAAAGCTTTTGCCCCACAAGCTTGTTATGGCAATATGGTGCAAACAGCAAAGGAAAACGTAAAAATAAAGCGACGGGATTCTCCCGTCGCTTTATTTTTTTGCGATACTATTCTGCTTTTACTTCAATGCCGGCGTCAAAAACGGGCATCAGCTTAAGCTTAAACAGATTGGCTTTGTGTTTTCTGTCGATAAGCTCCTTTTTAGCCTTGTCTTCAATAAAGCCTGTGCGTATGTAGGTATCAAGCTCTGCATAGGTAAAGCCAAGGTTTTCCTCATCAGTTTTGCCGCAAAGTCCGTCAATGGGCACCTTTTCCACAAGCTCTGCAGGTAAATTAAGCAGATGCCCTATTGCTTTTACTTCCGTTACCGTAAGGTTACTCATAGGGGAGAAGTCACCTACCGAGTCGCCGTATCTTGTGGAATAGCCTACCCAATCCTCAGAAAGGTTGCAGGTATTAACAACTCTGCCGTTAACGGATTGGCTAACCGCATAAACCGTGGACATCCTTATTCTGGGGGGCAGATTTTGCCTTGACTGTGCAGAAAGCTCAAAGTCTTTGGGCATAGCATCAATTATTGCGTCAACTGCGCCCTTTATGTTGATCTCGTAATGCTTAATACCAAGGTGCTTAACAAGCATATAAGCCTTATCTATATCGTGCTGCACGCCTTGGGGCATTAAAACCCCTATAACACGGTCCTTGCCCAACGCTTCCACGCACAATGCCGCCGCAACAGAGCTGTCCTTACCGCCGGATATACCAAGCACGGCGTTGCAGTCTTTTCCGTTGTTTTCAAAAAAGCTTCTTATCCATTCCACGCATTGGTCCTTAACTTTTACAGCGTCAAACATTATAACTTACCTCCGTTTACAGCTCAATAAGCTCGTAGTTCTTTGTGCCGTAGCCAAGTTCGGCGGCAGCATCTATGGTGTGGGTACCGTTACGGCTTTCCACACGCTTCAAAAAGTGCGCCTTGCCCTTGTCTTCACTTGCGTATACCAAGTCAATACATGCCTTATCTATGGCAACGGGGTCATCGGATACTAAAACCCCGATGTCTGCAATGCAAGGGTCTTCAGCCACCGCACAGCAGTCGCAATCCACGCTCATATTCTTCATTACGTTAACGTAAACAATGTTACCGTCGAAGTACTGGACAACGCTCTTTGCCGCATCTGCCATCGCTTCAAGAAACTTGTCGTGGTCTGCCGTCCATATCTTTTCCGGCTCGCCCGCCCCGTGGATGTACGCCTTGCCGAAAGAGGATGCCACCCCGATGGAAAGCTGTTTTATAGCACCGCCGTAACCGCCCATAGGATGTCCCTTAAAGTGGGAAAGCACCAGCATACTGTCATATTTTTCTATATTTTTTCCCACATAGTTCTTTTTTATAACCCTGCCGTCGGGTATCTCAAGCACCTTGTCGGGTCCCTCTGCATCAAGTAAATCCACGTCGTAAAGGGCGTTCCAACCGTGATAATCGAAAAGCTTAAGGTGCTTTTCAGTGGTGTTGCGCTCACCGTCGTAGGCGGTGTTGCATTCCACGACCGTGCCCCCCACGTGGTCAATAATCGGCTTCCAAAAATCGGGCTTCAAAAAGTTTTGGTTGCCCTTCTCACCGGAGTGAACTTTTACCGCCACATTCCCTTGAAGCTCTTTGCCCAAAAGATTGTAAAGCTTCAGTACCTCCTCAGGGGTAATAGTCTTGGAAAAATAAACCTTAGCTTTGTTCATATATTTTCTCCTTTCGGTAACTGCTTATGTTATTAAAATACAAGTCAACGGGAATTTGAGCGTAAACAGCAGTGCATACAACCGTATCCTTTTCGTCGCGGTCCCTCATCCCTAAGTTTTTAATGATGTGACCGGCTACTCCTTTAACGAAAGTGAGTAGTCGGGAAAACAAAACCTGACAAACCGCGGGGATGCAACAAAGCGTTTTCTGTTAGTTGCAACAATCAGCATCATTAAAAACAGTATAAAATACGGAATAAAAACAATAAGCCCAACAACCAGCAAAAATATTATTTTGTATCTGTTTAGTTGGTTTGTGTGCTCAAAAGAACGGTAAACGGTACCCTCCATGCTTTCAAGCTGAATTATCTCATAGTAATTATCGTAGTTTTTAGGCTCTTTATATTCTGCGTATACAACCAAAGTTTCACCCGTCTCACATCTTGCAATCAGTTCTTCTGGCAAGTCGGAATACTGAAAGAATCGGGAAATTTCAAAATTTTCTTTAAACCCCTTGCAAGATAGGTAAAGGTAATCGTACCCGTCCGTGTTTTCGTATTCACAGTCAGTTACTGTAATCTCGTATCGTTCTCCTTTAGCGTCTTCTGTATATGCAGAACAACAAACATAAACAATAAAACCCGTAATTATAAAAATAATGATAATTGGGACTATCATTCGGAAACAAAAATATCCGACCAAGCTCATTGTGTTGTATTCATTGTAGCGGTAAATGGTACTGTTTCCTTTTTTAAAACTGCTTGTTTTTGGGATTCGCATGGATAATATTTCTTCAAACCATTCGTATCCATACATTTGGCAAAAGGGAAATATGTATTTTTCTTTAAAGGTCTTGTCCCAAACTTCTTCACCGCAAAACAGCAACGGAACACGGTGTATTGCCTCGGCAAAACGGGATATTTTTGTAAAATCTCCTTCCTCTACAAGTTCGTCAAACGCACCTAAACAAGAAAAAAGAAAATCTCTTTCAACATCATTACACTTTTTGTCTATAAATTGGCAAATATCTTCTGTATATTTCATCGCCGATGCCAGCTTGAATTTAGAATACGGCAGGTCGTTAACCTTTGCATAGTATCCGTCGCGGATAATCGAGAACGCTTCTGAAAGTTTTTCGGCTTTTTTTGTGTGCATACAGACCCTCTAAGCATGTGCGTGTATGTTTATTGTTGTTGTTGGGTATAAGTTCGGATGTGCAACCCTCGCCCAAGCGGCAACTACTTGTTCCGCTTTTCAAAACGATTCAGCCACTTGAAGGCTTTAAAAAACTGCTTGTTAACCTCGTTGCAAATTTCAATTGCTGTGTTGTCGTCAAATTTTTGAACAAGCTTATATCCTCTGGGCGGTATAAAATCAAAAGCGTGCTTTTCTGGGACATCATAATAGTTTTTTCCAAATAACAGTGTACGCTTTGCGTACAAATTTCTATAATAAAACCACCCGTTATACATTCCCTTTAAGCGATAGCGCTCGTTAGTATTCCAAACGGTCAGCTGATTTACGGTTAAACCCTCCCATTGTGCGTAGTTCTTGTTATTTGAATTGGGAAAAACAGCGGAAACTTCAATGGTGAAAGAGCCGCCCCATTTATTAGTTTGAACACTTATAAGCTCAATGCAGTCTTTTTGCACTCTGCGAAAATGAGGATACTTTCCCGTAAATCCCTCCTCAAACAGGGGAGCGATTACAAGCTTTTTAAAATACGACTTCATCTTTTCATTGTTTGTCATAGCTTCATCTCTTTCGCACGTAATATGTAAAACTAATACACATCAACGTTTTTGCATTTTGTTTTTATAAATGCAATAAAGCTATCGTATTGTGTTTTTGATTCAAATACAGCCATAGGTAATATGTGTCCCAGCAAGTTGTTATAGTGGAGATAAACCGCCTCACCGTTTACAATGCTTACCCTCTCAAGAGAAGAATATTTAGCTTCCATCTTGTTTTCCGGTGCTGTTTCAATAAAGCTTTCCTCATAAAACTCTATTTCGGTTTCAGGTGAATATCTCTTTTTTTCACTTTTATTTAAGGCTTTTATGTGTAGCTTTAAAGTCCAAATGTGTATAGGTTTTATCAGCGCTTGTACCAGGACCAAAGCCAATAAAAAGGGGATAAGCATCATAAAAGCGTCTGCCGAAAAACATTCTTGTATCAAAGTTAGAACTACAAAAGCTAAAAATAACAAAGAAATAATAATTCTGAGTCTTGTTATCTGCTTTTTTCCGTAGTAGGACTTTACGGCACAAAATATATTGAAATTAAGATAATCCTTATCGGATAAATTCACATTGAATTTAAAAAGCATATTTTGTCTCCCTTCGTCAATGTCGCTCAAGGCTTACCTTAATTTTACCACAACCGTAATAGGTTAGTCAAGGACAAACGAAAAACAGTCCCGAAAGAACTGTTTTTCTAAATACGTTTATCCAATATATTAAGCTCTGCGGCACGCAAAAATCCCGTTGCGGCGTAAAACTTATAGCCGCCAACCGTAGAACCGTTGTCAATCTCCGTTGTTTTCCCATCGTACAGCACATATACCAGCTTGGGCACGGGGTTGATTATCAAAATCTTCGGTTTTTCCGATTCGTAGTCAAAACTGTATGTAGTCGTGTACTGATACAGCACGGCTCTGCGTAAATGTATGGAGTGTATAAAGGACAAAGTTCCGTCTTCCGCAAGGGCGATCGGCACACCTTTCTTTTGTGCGGAAACAAGCTTGCAGGAATAGCTTTTTTCGCCTGTAGACAAGGTAAAGCTCTCACCGCCTATAAATTTAAACAAAGAAAGGTACGGCTTTTGTATTTCCGATACGGTATACCCCTTATCATCGCATAGTTCCTTAAGACTTCGTAAAAATGACCTGCGCTTGGAGAGGGCACGAAGCGACCTGAACACAAAAGGCAAGCTGAGCAAAACAACGATCCCTATCACACGCCCTACGGTCAGCGACATATATATAACAATAAATATAGGCGCCAAAAAAGGCAACATAACCATAAAAGCGCCTGAGCCGCCGAGATAAGCAAGGTTTGCATAGGTACTTTCTACAGTGTATCTTTTTTTGCCGTAGGCATCAGGGTCTTTGTTTCGTCCCCACCGCTTATAGGAAGAAAGATGCGCAAAAACCGCCAAGACAAAAAGCGTAGGCAAAAGGACCGCAAGATAGGGGAGCTTATCCCAAAATGTTACTGCCTGAGTTAGCTCTGCCAATGCTCTAAGTGACCATTTCAACGGCAGAAAAAGATAGATTAAAGCGATAATAATGGTTTTTATCCAAAACTCCCGCTGATGTATCAAAAACGAAAATCTGCTTTTCAGGGAAGGCTCAACACCGTTTCTCCAAAACCGTTCTCTAAGTGGGGCGTTGTAGCTTACTTCGATTCTGATATACGAGTAGGCGGAACAAACAAAGGCTACAAGACAAACATAAAGGGGGAAATTTTCCGCACCTCCGCCTTCATAAGCTTCTCTCACAACAGGAGCGCGGGAATATAAAAATACAGCGTGAGGTATGGCAATAAGATACAGTATTACGTTAAATAAGGTGCTGAAAAAAGCCAGATCTTTTTTAGTCATTTACATACCTCCTCGCTGGTTGTCGGGGTTTCCAAGAAGTAGTCAGACTTCTTAGGGTGATTTTATTATATACTGAAATTTGTGATAAAGTAAACCGCAACTTCCGCAAAATAACGGTAGGTATTTGAACAACCGAAGAAGAAAAATTTATTTAAAAAATTGCGCTTGCCGAGCTTGTTATCCTGTACATATCAAAAGCAAAAACGAAACCGACGCGACTCCCAGTGTACCAAAGGGAATGAATTGCACCCAAAATGAAGCGACGTAGTTATATTTTTTTCTTAACCGAATAGAAAGGGCAATGCCAAGTACACAAAAAATCGGGGTAATCGAACACAGAAACGCTGATGTGAAAGACCAAATAAAAGGAAAAAACTTATCAGGCAACCCAAGGCTGAAAAGCATAACGCCCAATACAGTAAATATCCACGCAGATATAATATACAAAACAGAAACTATCACGTTGCTTATTTTGCATATACGGTTTCGTTTATTATCGAAGGCATAAGCAATTTTTGCAGACCCGAGCATATTATATCCTCCTTCTATCGCTCTGCTTATTTCCAAGCTGATAGAAAGCGACAGCAGAAGCGGCGGCAACATTCAGTGAGTCAACACCGTGATGCATTGGTATTTTTACAGTATAATCGCATTCGGCTATAGTCTTGTCGGAAAGCCCGTCGCCTTCGGTTCCCATTATGACAGCAAGCTTCTTTTCGGCTGACAGCCTTGGGTCGTCTATGGCGAGGGTATTATCTTTGAGTGCCATAGCTGCGGTTTTGAAGCCGAGAGCTTTTATTTCACTAAGGCTATCGCTTTCCAAAAATGTCCATTCGATTTGGAATACGGTGCCCATGCTGACTCTTGCAGCCCGTCTGTACAGTGGGTCGGAGCATCCCGGTGTGAGCAAAACGGCATCCATCCCCAGTGCTGCGGCGGAGCGGATTATTGCACCTACGTTGGTGGGGTTCATAACTTTGTCAAGTACAACTATTCGGCTTTTGTTTTGGCAGATTTTTTCTACGGTAGACTGAGGCTTCCGTCTCATAGCACAAAGCATACCTCTGGTAAGCTTAAATCCCGTAAGCTGAGTCAGAATATCAAACTCAGCCGTAAAAACAGGAACACCTGCTATTCGGGAAAGGATATGCTTGCCTTCGCCTTCGATATGCTTTTTCTCTATCAGGCAAGAGAGCGGCTCATATCCCGCATCAAGAGCCCTCTCAATAACCTTTGGGCTTTCCGCTATAAACAAACCTTTTTCGGGGAACTCCCTGTTTAAAAGCTGCGCTTCGGTAAGCCTCGCATATACGTCCAGCTCGGGCGCGGTAAAGTCTGTTATTTCTTTAATACTGTTCATAATCTTCTCCGTCATGTTAAAGAGAAACCACCCTTTTGGGTGGCTCCTCGTTGTTCATTGAGCGGTTTTGGGATGAAAGCTTTTTTGCGTTTTTATTGATAAAGCTCCAGCTCGGACATAAAGAATATCGGGTTTGTGATACTCTTTATACCTATCTGCACACAATCAATCTGCGTTGCATCAAAATCCGCAAAGAATGCAACCGTCATATCATCGTATTTCATATACGTCGAATTTGCGTCGAAGGTAGCAAGAACCTTCCATTCTATACTGCCGTCCGATTGTGTAACACCGCCCAGCAGGTCGAAGGCATCCGGTGCATTCACTCTGTTGAAGAACATCCCTACACCTCTTGTATTTATCGCGTTGGTTAGGTCATAGCCGATCAGAGATATATAAGCCTGCTCGCCGCTTGCGGCAGTTTTGCCGTTTGCGTTATAGGCATCACCAAGGTTATTTACCTTCCAATAGGTTTCACTGCCGTCGGTTTTACCTTTGCTTCCGCGCACACCGTCGCAGGATGCTGCCATCCCTTGGATAGAGCTGTAGCCGGCGCGGCCCCAACCCGAGGTTGTCTTATAAAACACATTACCAAGACCTGCAAGCATATAATCCTTAACGGTGCTGTAGCCTGCGGCGCTTACATCATCGTTGCTGATGTACATGTGGTTAACGCCGTTTTCGTCCGTTTCCTCAAGGCTGATACTGCCGCAAAGGGAGCATTCGTGCGCCTTAAGACCTGCCGATGCAAGCGCCGAATCGTTTGCGTTGTCCTGATATTCGGTATTGCTGTGCTCGCCGCCGTCAAAAAGGCTGAAATTGTATTTTTCAAGATACTTATCCATAAGTGTTTGCAAACCCAGCATATCGGGCACGGAATCGAAAACCGCGTCAAAATTAGTTGTGCCCGCGTTGTAATAACTGGAGATAAAAGCATCGGGATCGTATTTGCTGTTAATGGAAGTATCGGTACAAAACTCATAGCTTTGGCCGACAGCGCTTTTACCGGTTATCGCACAATACGCCATTTGTGCGGTGATGTATCCCGAAAGCATATTTTCGTGGTGAGTATCGTTTTTGTTAACTATAAATGTGTTCTTATCGTAGGTTTTAGTAGCGCCGGGAACCGATTCGTTTCCTTTCCAAACATCATACACAAGCTTGCCCCAGTTTACTATGCCAATGCCCTTATCCTGCAAGGTTGAAAGGGCATTTTTGATGTTGCTGTGCCCCGCCTGATAGGTATAAGAATGGCAAAGGTAATAGAACTCTGTCTTGGAAGACGGATAAAGGTCTATTATTTTTTGTATATCCGATACCAAGGCGGAATTGTTTTCGCCTGCTTCAGAGAGGAAAACATAATCTATCGTGCTTAAAAAATCCTCGGTACAGTCTACAAGATAGTTTTCGTAAATATAATCAAGGTTTCTCCCGCCCCATACATAGTCGTAAACGTTAACATTTTCGCCGTTTGCCGTACACAACTGCTTGAAGTAGCCTTTGTCTGTTTTGGTTTGGCTGCCGTTATTTACGCAATAGCCGTAATATATGAACGAGTTGCCTATAAACATTACGTTTTTGCCGTCTAAAGAACGTACCGCTGCACCGTTTTCAGTGTAGGACTTTTCGGTTTTGCTGCATAGACTGCAAGTGCGTGACGTTATTATTTTGCCCAAACAGTTATACGTTTCGGTTTCTGCCCAGCTTGAGAAATTGTGTGTGCATACAAGCGGATTTTTACCGGATATATGCTTTCTTACGGAGACAAGGTCTGTAATGGAAACAACGCCGTCGAAATTAACGTCCGAAGCGGCAAGGCATGATTCGGACAAGGCACATCTGCCGGTTAAGTACGATCTCAACAAAACGTAATCTGTCGTGTTGACCGTACCGTTACCGTCTGTGTCGCCAATTAAAATTTCGCCCACACTTGTGTCGGCTGAAGAAGTTTGACACGCTAAAGAAAGCACGGATAAAAGCAATGCTATGCAAAGAAATAATGAGATCCTTTTCGTCATAGTATCATCTCCAATTCAAAATTTATCGCTTTGATATGTTTATGCCCTCAGTGATGTCGGTGGAGGTTTGTCTCCTCTTAGATTTAGAGTATCATATTTATTTCCGAATGTCAATTTTTTTCAGGAATATAATGCTATTTTCGGGTGGTCTAAAAAATTTTTTTGAGTAGAGGTGAAAAGATGTGCGCTAAAAAAGGCCATCGGAGAACCAATGACCTTTTAAAAAATCAGCAAGCTTTGAAATTGTATATCGGCCTTATAATCTCAATATCCGAGACTGTTTCGTCTATAAAACCAAGTATCCGCCCAGGGGATTTGTATGCCATCGGGCACTCGTCAATGGAACCCTCGTTCGCCGTTGTCGTGAATATTCCTTCCATTTGGCGCCTATAATCCTCGACGGTAAAAGCGTACTTAGCCTCTGTTCTGCTGCACGCACGTCCTGCACCGTGAGGAGCGGAAAAATTCCAATCGGGGTTTCCTTTACCCGTGCCGAGTACTGCCCCATCTCTCATATTAAGCGGTATTATTACCCTTTCGCCCAAGCGTGCAGAGATGGCACCCTTGCGAAGTATCATATGCTCTGTATCAATGTAATTGTGAACGCACGAAAACCTATCCGTTACGGTAAGTCCCATTTGCTTACATATCAACTCTGCAATAGTCCTTCTGTTCAAATCGGCGAAAGCGGTCACAACGGTCAAATCGTGGAGGTAATCGTCGAAAAGCCGTCCTTCAAGAATCGCCTCTTCCCGTTTTACCTTTACAGCACCCTTTTCGGATTTAGAAAAGTAATATAAGCCTGTATCCTTTGCATCGTAATAGCTTTGTTTTGTGCGTTTGCGTTGCTTTTTGCATTGATAGCGGTAGGCCTGCTCTTGATAATAGCTTGCAACATCACTGCCCAACTGTCTTGAGCCCGAATGGATAACAAGCACAAGTTCACCGCTTTCTGTCCTGTCCACTTCAATAAAGTGATTACCTCCGCCAAGAGTTCCAAGACTGCGGAGCGCTCGTTCTCGATCTACATTAGCTTTGCAAATCAGGCTGTCGAGGTCAAAGGCGTCAAGAGGGGTAGCGTGTATCTTTGCACCGGCGGGAACGTGAGAATGTATCATACCGTCAAGCTTTTCCAAATCAAGCTCTCGCTCAGCCAAAAACACAACCTCCATACCGCAACCGATATCAACACCCACCAGGGCAGGTGCAATTCTCTTTGATACGGTCATAGTCGTTCCCACTGCAACGTGTTTACCCGAATGGGTATCGGGCATTATGCGTATCTTGCTATCGGAGTAGGCTTCTTCTCGCAGCAGCGACGATATCTGTGTTTTGGTTGACTTGTCAAGTTTATCAGTGAAAACAATTGCCGAGTTTCTTTTTCCTTGTAGTTTGATCATTATATCTCCTATCAGTATTAAGTTTTGATTGTGATTTATTTGCGGTATATACGTTTGCAGACATAATGATCAACTCCTTTTCTACTAATCGTCTCAATTATATATTATTGCATACAGCTTGTCAAGTTTATCTTCTCCAAATTATTCTAAAATAACTTACCTTATTGTTTCTACCCTTCGCCCGTTTGCGGTGCCCGAAAAATCTTCGCATCCGTGGGTGCTTGATTTTTATCGGGGTCCCCGGGAAGCCGTTAGACTTCGTGGGGTGACTCGACCGTTGCACCCAAAACTCCTCGCTACATCCGCCACAGGCGGCGCTTCGGAGTTTTGACCTCCGAGTTATTCGCCCTTCGGGCTCATAACCCGTCGGTCATCGCACCAACCAAACTTCAGAACCAAAACGAAAAACCACCCTGTTTGGGTGGTTTTTCATTTTGGTTGCGGGAGCAGGATTTGAACCTACGACCTCCGGGTTATGAGCCCGACGAGCTACCGGACTGCTCTATCCCGCGAAATATATGACATTGTCACCCCCGAAGGGAGACTATGTGTTGTTAAAATGGTGCCGGAAACCGGGCTTGAACCGGTACGAGATTTGAGTCTCACGGGATTTTAAGTCCCGGGCGTCTGCCAATTCCGCCACTCCGGCGTCAGCAAAGAGTATTATAACCCAAAGCACTTCGTTTGTCAAGCCCTTTTTTAAGATTTTTAGCTTTTACTTTTCGACATCTGCAAGAAGCTCCATTTTGTAAAGCTTATTGATGCCTTCGCAGGCGGTGTAGCCTATGTGAAACTCCGCAGGGATTTGCGGGTGTGACACCGAAAAACGTCTGCCGTTTATCTCTGCAAAAATCGTGCCGTTCTTAACCTCAACGGTCATATCAATAAGGCTTCCGTCTTCGATTTTAAAGCTTTCTGCCAGGATTTTGGTGGGTTTTACGGGATGCTCCGTCCTTTCGGGGTAGGGGACGATATACCAAATATTACAGCCTTGCTCCCACGCTACAACTTCAAAATGTACGCCGTAAAATTTATGGCTTTTGCCGTCTTTTCCAACGGCATCACATATATCGTTACCAAAGACGATAATAGGCGCACCGTATTTATGGAAGTCACATTGCACATTAAGCTTTGCGTTTTTGTAGCTGTCGGCGGATAGTATGCTTATATATTCGTAGTCCTTTGTTTCTTCGTCAAAACGGTTGGCAAGGCAATTCTCTTGCTTTTCAAAAACAGGATAGGTCTTGACAATAGGGGAGTAGACGTACATTAAATCCTCTTCCCATTTGTTTTCCTTGCTAAAATCGTACACCTTTTTCATAAACTCACGCTCCTGTTTTGATTATATCGCAAACTGCGAAATTATGCAATACCGTCTTGATAATAACTTGGCTTTATGTTATACTTTGCTGGAGGAGATAGGCTTATGGGTTGCTTGATAGAGTTGTTCTGTGAAGTTGTTATTGAAATAATCGGCGAAGCGTATTTTTATCTTATGACTATGGTAATTCCCAAAAACAAGCTTCCCGAGGCAAAAGAGAAAAAACTGCATAAATTTATCAGGATATACTCAGCAGTGCTCGTGCTTATGTTGATAGCCGGCTTGTTTATATCGCTTCCCGATAACGAAATTTTAAGTCTTGTAGGCAACGTTTTTATGTATATTTCTGCAGGGCTTATAGTTTTGCAGATCGTTGCGGGTGTTTTAGTGAAAGCGTTGAAAAAAGAATAAAGGTAATAACCGTTTGCAAACAGCAGACGGTTATTTTGTTATAGCAAGGGACACCAATATTGCAGGTAAGCTCCCCAAAAGACTCCCAAGAAGATAGCTCCAAAACGAAAAGCCCGCACTGCCCATACAAATTCCTACGGTTTTGCAGGGCGCAACACGTATGCACCTAAGCACCAAAGCGGTCAGAAACCCTCCCTTTACCGGCGAAACCAAGGATATGGAAGGTGCGCCGTTCTTGTGCTTCCCCAGGAAATACGAAAAGGAAAACACCAAGGCACTGCCGCAGATGCACATAAACAAACCGTGGCGAAAGGGAAGCACCATTCCGCACAGCAGATAAATAAGCGATAGCGGGGGGAAAACTCCTAAGGTGCAAACGCCGAATAGCACACCGATAACGCAGGCGGCACGCATAGGTGTGGCAGACACCAACAGCAAAAGGGGGTGACTTTGGTCTTTATACAGACACAGCATAAGAGCAACAAAAATTGCGCTGAATACCAGACGCCACACAAATTGTTTGCCGATAAAAACACCTCCCGATTTACAGCGGTTAACAATTATATGCAATCAAGGAGCTAAATATTAAAGGGCGTCCAAAAAATTGTCTTATTCTATTGCATTTTGTTAATTATATTGTTATAATGTAGTTTGATGAATTGGGAAAGGATGTGTCCGATAAAATGAAAGGTATTGTTCTTGCAGGCGGTAAAGGCACAAGGCTTTATCCCCTTACAATGGCGGTTTCCAAACAGCTTCTCCCCGTTTACGATAAACCTCTTATTTACTATCCGCTTTCCACATTGTTGCTTGGCGGTATAAATGAGATACTTATTATTTCCACCCCTGCAGATATAGAGGATTACAGAACACTGCTTGGTGACGGCTCCGGCTTTGGCGCTAAGCTTTCTTATGCAGTCCAGGAAACTCCCCGCGGTTTGGCAGATGCGTTTATTATAGGCAGAGATTTTATAGGTGATGACAGCGTTTGCCTTATATTGGGTGACAACGTGTTCTACGGGCAGGACCTTACCCGCATACTTCAGCGTGCTCTTAAGCGTACAGAGGGCGCAACCATATTCGGCTATCCCGTTAAGGACCCGCGTGCCTTCGGCGTTGTGGAGTTTGACGAAAACAGAAAGGTTGTTTCCATAGAGGAAAAGCCTGCAAAGCCCAAGTCCAACTATGCGGTGCCCGGTCTTTATTTCTACGATAACCGTGTTTGCGATATTGCCGCAAACGTAAAGCCTTCCCCCCGTGGCGAGATAGAGATAACCTCTATTAATAACGCTTATCTTGAGATGGGGCTTCTGAATGTAGAGCTTATGGGCAGAGGTATGGCTTGGCTTGATACGGGTACGCCTGACGGGCTTTTAAAGGCGGCTATGTATGTAGAAGCGGTACAGTCCAGACAGGGCTTTTACATCGCCTGTCTTGAGGAAATTGCGTGGCGCCGTGGGCTTATCACCAAGGAACAGCTGAGGGCTGTGGGCGAAAAGCTTAAGATGACGGAGTACGGTCAGTACATACTTTCGCTTATAGAAGATTGAGAGGATAAAACATAATGAAGAATATACTTGTAACAGGCGGCGCAGGCTTTATAGGCAGTAATTTTGTAAAATATATGCTTAAAGAGCATAGCGAATACCGAATAGTAAACATAGACGCACTTACCTACGCAGGCAATCTTGAAAACCTTGCAGACGTGGCAGAAGGTGCAAACTACCGCTTTGTTAAATGCGATATAAGAGACAGTGAGGCAGTAGAAAAGATTTTTGCCGAAGAGGATATAGATACCGTGGTTAACTTCGCAGCGGAAAGCCACGTTGACCGCAGTATTGTTGACCCCCAGGCGTTTTTGACCACTAATGTGTTTGGCACACAGGTGCTTCTTGATGCGGCTAAAAAGTTCTGGAAGCTGAAACCCGACGATAAGTATGACAGGACGTTCCGTGATGGTGTTAAATATCTTCAGGTTTCCACCGATGAGGTTTACGGTGCGTTGGGAAAAACAGGTATGTTTACCGAGACGACCCCTCTTTCCCCTAACAGTCCTTATTCTTCTTCCAAGGCATCTGCGGACTTATTTGTAAGGGCATATCACGAGACCTTCGGTCTGCCCGTTAACATTACCCGTTGCTCCAACAACTACGGACCCTATCAGTTCCCCGAAAAGCTTATTCCCCTTATGCTTAACAACTGCCTTAAGGGCAAGCCCTTGCCTGTGTACGGTGACGGCTTGCAGATTAGAGATTGGCTTCATGTTAGCGATCATTGCAAGGGTATCTATACCGTTCTTGAAAAGGGTAGGGTAGGCGAAGTTTATAATATCGGCGGCAACAATGAGAAGGCTAATATAGAAATAGTAAAGCTTATAATAAAGGCGGCAGGTGCATCCGAGGATCTTATTACCTACGTCAAGGATCGCCCCGGCCACGACCGTCGCTATGCGATAGACAACACTAAGATAACTACCGAGCTGGGTTGGACGCCCGAATACACCTTTGAGCAGGGCATTGCCGAAACGGTTAAGTGGTATCTTGACAACCAAGAATGGACCGACCATATAATAAGCGGCGACTACGCAAGCTATTATGACAGAATGTATAAAAACGCTTAGTCAGAGGTGAAAAACAGATGATTCCTTTTAACCGTCCCCCTTTTGTGGGCAAGGAAACAGATTATATAAAAGAAGCCATAGCCGCAGGTAAGATATGCGGTGACGGTGCGTTTACCAAAAAGTGCAATAAGTGGATAGAGGACAAAACGGGCACCCCTAAGGCCTTGCTTACTACTTCCTGCACCCACGCTTTGGAGATGGCGGCACTGCTTGCGGAAATCAAACCGGGGGACGAAGTTATTATGCCCTCCTACACCTTTGTTTCCACCGCAGACGCCTTTGTACAAAGAGGCGCAACAATAGTTTTTGTGGATGTGCGCCCCGATACTATGAATATTGACGAAAAGCTTATAGAGGCGGCAATAACTCCTAAGACAAAGGCTGTTGTACCCGTACATTACGCAGGCGTTGCTTGTGAAATGGATACAATTAACGAGATAGCCAAAAGATATGGTCTTTGGGTGGTAGAGGATGCGGCACAGGGTGTTATGGCAAGCTACAAGGGGAAAGCCCTTGGCACCATAGGCGACTTTGGCTGTTACAGCTTCCACGAAACCAAGAATTATAGTATGGGTGAAGGCGGTGCTTTGCTTATCGGTAAAGAGGACCGTATAGAGCAGGCGGAGATAATCCGTGAAAAAGGTACGGACAGAAGCCGCTTTTTCAGAGGTCAGGTTGATAAATACACTTGGGTGGACTACGGCTCTTCCTACCTGCCCAGTGATATGAATGCCGCTTATCTTTATGCTCAGCTTGAGGAGGCGGATACAATCAATAACGCGCGCCTTTCCGTGTGGAACCGTTACTATAACGGTCTTAAGCCATTGGCAGACGCAGGCAAGATAACGTTGCCTGTTATACCTGAGGGTTGTGTTCACAACGCCCATATGTTTTATATTAAGGCGGCGGACCTTCCTCAAAGAAGTGCCCTTATAAACAGCCTTAAGGAAAACGGGGTAGGCAGTGCGTTCCACTATATTCCTCTGCACAGTGCACCTGCGGGCATTAAGTTCGGCAGATTTAACGGCGAGGATAAGTACACCACCGCAGAAAGCGAAAAGCTGCTTCGTCTGCCTATGTATTACGGCTTGACCGATGACGAGGTGGAAAAGGTAATTTCTTCGGTATTGGAGTTTTATAAGACAGTATGAAAAAAATTGCAATAATCGGCGCAAACAGCTTTCAAAACAGGCTCATATTAAAGGCTAAGGAAATGGGGTACGAGACCCACGTTTTCGCTTGGCAATGCGGTGACGTAGGAGAAACCACCGCAGACTTTTTCTATCCCATAAGCATTGTGGAGAAAGAGCAAATTTTAGAAGAGTGCAAAAAAATAAAGCCCGACGGTATTGCCTCGATTGCGTCGGACTTGGCGGTTATCACCGTAAACTACGTGGCAGAGGCCTTAGGTCTTACCTGCAACGACTACAAGGATAGCATTATCTGCACCAATAAGTACGAAATGCGCCGTGCCTTTATGGAAGGCGGCGTACCCGTGCCCAAGTTTTTAAAGGTCAGCGCCGCACCTACGGAGGAGGAGCTTGCAGGCTTTACCTACCCCCTTATAGTAAAGCCCACCGACCGCAGCGGCAGCAGGGGCATAACCAAGGTAAACGCCTACGGGGAGCTTGCGGCGGCAGTGGAAGCCTCCGCCGAACACAGCTTTGAAAAATGTGCCGTAATCGAGGAGTTTATTGAGGGGGACGAGTACAGTTGTGAGTGCGTTTCCTATAAGGGCAAACACCATTTTCTTGCCCTCACCAAGAAGTATACCACGGGCGCCCCTCATTTTATAGAAACAGGGCATAGGCAGCCTTCAGATATCCCCGAGGAATATAGGGATGGTATAATTACAAGTATATTTAAGGCGTTGGACAGCTTAAATATTAAAAACGGTGCATCTCATACAGAGTTTAAGTTGTTAACAAATGGCGACATACGCATAATAGAAATAGGTGCACGTATGGGCGGCGATTGCATCGGCAGTGACCTTGTGTACCTTTCCACGGGCGTGGACTTTGTTGCGGCAGTGGTGGATATCGCCTGCGGCAATGCCCCCGACCTCAAACCTAAGCATGCTCCTCAAAAAGCGGCTATACGCTTCTTATTTGAGGAGAAAGACCTTGCACTTATTGATGAAGCAAAGGCGGACAGCACGAAGAATATCGTACTCATAAGTGATATTGACAAGGAAAATATGGGCAAGGTTACGGATAGCTCTACACGTATGGGCTATTACATATATACACAAGCCTAAGCGGCGGTATGGCCGTTTGGTATAAATTAAACACCTTTATGGAGGAAATTATGGGAAAATTCGTAGTAAGAGAAACAGCAACAGGCGTAAAGTTTGATCTGAAGGCGGGTAACGGTGAAGTTATTGCTACATCTGAAGTTTACACTACCAAAGCTGCTTGCCTTAACGGTATCGAAAGCGTTAAGAACAACTGTGTCGGCGAAGTTGAAGACCAGACCGTAGAAAACTTTGAAACCGTAAAGCACCCTAAATTTGAGCTGTATCAGGACAAAGCGGGTGAATATCGCTTCCGCCTTAAGGCAAAGAACGGCGAGGTTATAGCAACCTCCGAAGGCTATAAGACCAAAGCAAGCTGTGAAAACGGCATAGCAAGCGTTAAGAAGAACGCTCCCGAAGCAGAAGTTACAGAAGCATAAAAATAAAATGGACTGAGCCGACGCTCAGTCCGTTTTTCGTTTATGGATTAATTAAATATAGTACTTAAAGCGGCGTTGTCTTCCTCGCTTAAAAAGCGGTTGCCGTAGATAAAACCGCTTCCCAAATTGGGCTGGTATTCAAAGTCTACCCAAAGTCCGTTTTTAAGCATAAGCTTTACAAAAATTACGGTTTGCTGTTCCTTGTCAAGCTTTTTATATTCCTCACGGGCTTCGCAAAGCCAGTCGGGGTCGCCGGAGAGGTTGCTTTCTCTTACATAGGGCGTCAGCTTTGTTATCACGTCCATAACGGTGCTTATCTTTTCGGGTGCAATGACGGTGCCTTCCTTTTGCGTTTGTATAAGCGTACCGTTAGGCACTTGTATCTCAAAGCTTATGCTTTCTATATCTTCAGCGTTTAGAGCACCTTTTACTTTAAGTACATCGGCAATGCTGTTCCCTTCTTCCGCAAAATTGTTGAACCCAAATAAACAGCAGGCGCCGTTGCCCTGTACTATTATAAGCCCCTCGCAGTTCACGGGCTTGTAATAATATACCTCACAGCCTGCAAGGCGTGGTTCTTGGGCGCAGGGAGTGCTGTCTGCCTTATCCCAAGCTCCTATCTCTTTAACCGTACCAAGTTTTTCTCCGTAGTCTGCGGAATTTAAGGTGCCGTCTGCGGTGAATTTGGCGCATTCACTCTCGCTTAGCTGTGTGTAAATTCTGTTGCCCTGTAAAATCACCTCAACGTGATGTAATTCATCCTCCGCAAACCAATCCTCGTCCGGGTCGGGCGCTGTCGCTTCAAAGGGGCAAAGCGCTATATTTTCTGTGCCTGCATCAGACGCAGACGGTGCTTTTTCAGTGCTGACGTTCTTTAACAGCAAAGCACCAACGACAGACACAAGGCACAGGCAGGCGGCAAGAGATGCGTATTTTAAAACCCTGTTTGCGGTTCTGCGTTTAGTCACAGTATCTGCCTCCTCAATATATTTGTCGTCAATATCCTCAATAATAGTAAGTAAGCGTTTGCTTTTCATATCTTAATCCCTTCCTTTTCAAGTAATGCTTTAAGCTTTTTTCTGCATCTGAACAACAGTGCCGTAACCTTTCCCTCGGTATACCCGTACATTCGGGCAATTTCGCTGACCGTACCCATATACCAGTACCGCCGTACAAATACCCTTCTCATATCGGCGGATAAAGAGGCAAGAAAACTGTTGAGCATCTCCTTTATCTCGGCATCGTCTGCTGTTTGACCGCCGTTTTTTGCGGGGATACATTCCGAAAGCTCCTCCAGACAAAGGTCCGTCTGTCCGCCGCCCCGCCTTATTGCCGACTTCTTTTTGTAAAGCTTAAGGGCGGCGTTGCGTGTTATCTTGCCCACAAAGGTCTTTAGGTTCTGTGGGCGATGGGGCGGAATACAGTTCCACGTGTTAAGATATGCTTCGTTTACGCATTCCTCCGCATCTTCACGGTTTTCAAGTATTCCGTGGGCAATGTTTAAGCAGTACTTCCCGTATTTATCTTGGGTTTGTTTTACGGCATCTTCGTTTCTTAGCAGATAAAGCTCCACTATTCTTTTGTCATCCACGGATTTTCACATCCTTTCGTAAAGGTCCCTTACACTATAATACACCGATTTTGTGCGGCAAATATTACAAAGCTGTTGCAAAAAAAATGTTTTTGTGATAAAATGATTACGTCAAAGCCGTTACATAAAAGGAGATACATTTTGAATATTAATTTTAGTGACCCTAAGTATTTAAAGCTTATAAAAAGCATTCGCTTTAAAAGAAGATGTGTTATTGCCGTAATGATTATCGCCATCCTTGCCTGTTTACCCACGTATATAAGCTTCGGTGACAAGGTGATAATAGATAAGGCGTTTTCACCTTGGCTTACCGCCCTCCTTGTTATACTTTGCGTTTTTGTGGGACTTATAGCATACGGTGCGGTGTCCGTCCCTTTGGTAACCGCTATGGATAAGGAATGCGACCCCGAAAAGCACCTTGTGTTAAACACTGCTCTGTACGGTCAGGATAAAATGGACCATATCTTTGCGGTAGATCATTTGTACTTGGGCAATTTTTCTGTTGCGTTTGATTACGCAACGCGTATGACAACAAACGCCAAGCCATCCTATGCAATTTCCGGTCATTTTAACAAAGCAAGATGTGCTTTTATGCTTGGTGATAAGGAAGGACTTAACCAAAGCACCGACCGCTTTTCAAGTTCTTTGTCCACAGCAAAGCTTCCCCAAAAAAGCGTCCTTGTCTTTGAAAAAATGGAAGTGCTTTTAAAATTAATGTGCGCTGTTGCCGATAACGACATAGAACGCATAGAAGAACTGCGTGGAAAAGCGGAAACGTGGAGTACCTCCGTAGCTGCTACAGGATTTGTGAATTATATAAAGGGCATAGCCGCCGTAGAAGCAGATGACAAGGTAGAGGCTGTATACAGGCTGAAGCTCGTGACTGAAAATTGCCCCAAGACCGTTTTTGCAAGTCTGTCGGCAGAGCAACTTTCCTCTTTGAAATTATAAGCGCAACAAAGATCCACCCAAACGGGTGGATCTTTGCATCATTACATATTGACAGAATAATCTTTTTTGAATCCGTGTGCGCCAAAGATTTGCCAATGTCCTACCCCAAGTCGCCCCATGATCGCTTTTCTCTCTTCTAAACACAATTTCGGATCAGTGTCAACAGAGGTCATAAGTATAGGAGCATATTGGTTATATTTAGCCTGTTCTGCGGTTAATCCATGGGTATTAATATAAATATCGCCCGTAATAGCAATATGCTTTGAATAGTCTATCAGCACGATTTCTCCGGGCAGATGACCACCCTTTCCCTCGTATACTTCAAAATGTAATTCTCCAAAATTAAAAAATCCGATTTGAGTAAGAGGCTCGGTCGGGTTACCCACATCGTTCCATAACGCTGTGATCTTATCGGGATTTACAGCTTGATACGAGGTCAGTAGTTTGCAGATATTTATATACGGTTTATGAAGCGGATTTGATTCTCTGTAGCCGTTCATTCCGTGATATTCATTGTAAAGGCATTTTGCGGTTTTTTTGCTTGTGATTATTTCATCAAATAATGGGAGCAATCCGCAATGGTCAACATCAGCGTGGGTTACAATAATTGTTTTTTTTATAGAGTCAAACTCGGGAAGAATTTTTTTAAATACAGCAAGCATTTCGTCCTTATAACAAGCATAACCGCTATCTACAAACAACACTTGGTCGTTGCTTTTAATGACAATTGTGTTGCTTCCGCAAGGAGGTTCTATAAGCGTTATTTCCGTATTTTCGGTTATCTTATGGGTGCTTACGCGAGGGTTGAAGTTTTTCTCATTTGACGAACCAAGTAATTCAGCAAATTTGCTAATACTGTCAAAAGTGCGGTATGGTGACAGGCCTTGCTCGTCAAGGGTTTGCATTGCAAGATTTACATGTACTAAAAGCTCACCGCTTACTTCTTCTGAAAGCCCCATAGTTTTTGACAAGCCTAAAACGTAGGTGCTATAGAAAATGCTGTTGTCATAAATTTTTTCGGAGCTGTTGTAATCAATCACCCGAACCTTGCAAAGTTTTTGGGCTTCTTTCAAAAACTCTGAAATTTTATTATAATCGTCAACATACAATCCCATTTTGAAGAGCTGATAATCAGTTCCGTTTTCCTGAGAGCTGATGTAAGAAATATTGAAATTAAAATCGTTAATAAGTGTTAACACGTTTGTAACGCTTCCGGGAATATCTTTAAGACGAAATTCAATCAAAACAACGCTTGTTTTGTTAACGTTGCTTTGCAGATATCCGATTTTCTCAAGCTCAGCATCTGCTTTTTCTAATTGTTTCTCCGTGCCCTCTGCATCAATAAACAAGGTATGGGAATCCACCGCTTTGTTATAGCTTACACGAGTAATGTTAATTCCCAACGCAGAAAAACATTTACTTGCTTTCAAAAACGCTCCTATATGATTTGGCATAGATGTTACGTAGGTTTTTTTCATTTCGTGTACCTCGTATTTCAATTATAGCCGCAGAGTGCTTACTCTGCGGCTATAATTTTTTTGCTTATTTACTCATCTTTTGCATATCGTTTTTGCGGATTTCAACACGTCTTACCTTGCCGCTGATGGTCTTAGGCAGCTCTTCCACAAACTCTACTATTCTGGGATATTTGTAGGGTGCGGTGTGGGTCTTAACGTATTCCTGAATTTCCTTCTTAAGTGCGTCTGTGCCAACGGTATTCTTGGTTAGCACTATGGTCGCCTTAACTATCTGACCACGCACTTCATCGGGCACGGGGGTGATTGCACATTCAAGAACATAGGGCAGTTCCATAATAACGCTTTCGATCTCAAAGGGCCCAATACGGTAGCCGCTGGACTTGATAACGTCATCAATACGGCCCACGTACCACAAATAGCCGTCCTCGTCCATAGTAGCCTGGTCGCCTGTGTGATAGAAACCGTCGTGCCATACCTCGTTTGTCTTTTCTTCGTCCAGATAATAACCGATGAACAATCCGCAGGGTGCGCCGTCCTTAGTGCGGATACAGATCTCACCTGCATCACCCGTCTTACACTCGTTACCGTCGGGGTCAAGGATTACAACATCATACAAGGGGCTTGCCTTACCCATAGAGCCGATCTTAGGAGTAGAGCCTACAAAGTTAGCGATGGAAAGAGTAGTCTCTGTCTGGCCGAAACCTTCCATAATGGTAAGCCCTGTTGCCTTTTTAAATTGATTGAACACTTCGGGGTTAAGTGCCTCACCCGCAGTAGTGGCGTACTGAATAGAGGAGAGGTCGTACTTGGAAAGGTCTTCCTTAATGAAAAATCTATACATTGTGGGAGGTGCGCAGAAGGTAGTTATGCCGTACTTCTTAAAGAGAGGAAGAATATCATCGGGATGGAACCTGTCAAAGTCATAGGTGAATACACCTGCTTCGCACAGCCATTGACCGTAAAGCTTACCCCAAAGCGCTTTACCCCAACCCGTGTCGGAGATGGTGAAGTGCAAGCCGTCGGGCTTAACGTTGTGCCAATGCTTGGCGGTGGGGTAGTGACCAAGGGCATATTTGTAGGAGTGGGTAGCAATACGGGGATAGCCTGTAGTACCCGATGTAAACAACATAAGCATAGGGTCGTTGCCGCAGGGCGTATCTTCCTTGCGGTAGAAATGGGTACTGAAACGCTCCATTTCCACATTAAAGTCGTTCCAGCCGTCTTTTTTGCCGCCCACAAGAATCTTTATCATTTCGGGGAACTCTGCCGCCGCCTTTTCCGCTTCTTCGGAAACAACGCCGTCAGCGGTGCAAACGATGGCTTTAACCTTGGCGGCTTTGTATCTGTAGGTAAAATCGTGCTCGACAAGCTGGTTAGTAGCGGGGATGGCTATAGCGCCGATCTTGTGAAGTGCCAACATACAGAACCAGAATTGGTAATGACGCTTAAGCACCAGCATAACCGTGTCACCACGCTTAATACCCAAAGACTCAAAGTAGTTGGCAGTTTTTGCGGAGTACTTCTTCATATCGCTGAAGGTGAACTTGCGGTCGCTCTTATCACCTGCAACCCACATCATTGCAAGCTTGTCGGGGGCCTTTTCCGCAATAGCGTCAACGCAGTCAAAGGCAAAGTTGAACTTATCTTCGTTTTTAAAGCTTATGCCGTTAAACACGCCCTGCTCGTCGTACGTAGACGTAATAAAGTTATCGGCAACGGTCTTAACGGAGCTTTCCTCTTTAACGGTCTTTGCGGCAATAAAGGGCGCTTCGGGATAAGTTTCGCTGTAGTCACCGTCCTGAGGGTTAAGAACAACGGCGTGGAATTCACAACCGCCCTCGCTGACAGCTACCATACCGTGGGGGATGATACTGTTGTAGAAGATAGAGTCACCCTCGTTAAGCACACTTACGTGGGTACCTACCTGTACCTTAAGAGAGCCTTTAACTATAACGTCAAACTCCTGCCCGTTGTGGGAGTTAAGCTTTATCGGCTTGCTTTGTTCTTCTTCAAGATAGGGCATTTTAACAAGGAACGGCTCTGCCAGTTTATCCTTAAACTTAGGGGCAAGATTGTAGTAGACCCCTGCCTGCTTTTTAATGATCTCAAGGCCTTCGCCCTTTCTGGTAATAGCAAAAGAGGTAAGTGTGGTACTTGTACCCTCTATAATATCAACAACTTCAACATTGCAGGCTTTTGCACACTTGTAAATAGAAGTAAAGCTAAAATCGGT